>DATHDR010000370.1:0-6267 GCA_035318965.1 Verrucomicrobiia bacterium
TCCGCCGTGCGTACGAATCAAACCTGGAGCGCATCGAGGCAGACGTCCAGGGCCTCCGCCGAGACCTTCTGACCAAGGGCGACCAGTAATTCACCTCCCCACACCTTTGGGGTCCCCGCGCGCCAGCGCGGGTGGGGAGTCTTGCCCGAAGGGCACGGCCGGGTGGCGGCTCTCCCTCTGGCTCTAACACTCGGCATAGAGACAAGCTGCGACGAGACCTCCGTCGCAGTGGTCAAGGACGGCCGACGCGTGCTCTCAAACGTCATCCACTCCCAGGTCGACCTGCACAAGGACTTCGGCGGGGTGGTCCCCGAGCTGGCGGCCCGCGACCACCTGGAACGCCTACCCCAACTGCTTGACCTCGCCCTAGAGCAGGCCGGCACAAAGCCCGCCGACCTCGGCCTGATCGCCGTAACGAGAGGTCCCGGACTCGTCGGCTGCCTGCTGGTGGGAGTCGGCGTGGGTGAGGGCCTGGCTTCGGCATGGCAGCGGCCGATCATCGGGGTCAACCACCTCTGGGGTCACATCTATGCGGCCATGGTCACCAGGCCGGATCTCGAACCGCCGCTGCTCGGCCTGGTGGTCAGCGGCGCCCACTCCGACCTGGTTCGCATGCCCGAGCATGGTCGCTTCGAGGTGATCGGCCGAACGCGCGACGACGCCGCGGGCGAGGCCTTCGACAAGGCCGCTCGCATGCTCGGCCTCGGCTACCCCGGCGGCCCGGCCCTGGATCGGCTGGCACGAACCGGCGACGCCGGCCGGCAACCCCTGCCAAAGCCATCCCTTCCTGGACTCGAGTACAGCTTCAGCGGCCTGAAGACTGCGCTTCTCTACCGGCTGCGGGACCTTGGGGATACGGTCACGCCACTGGACAAGGCGGACCTGGCCGCCTCGTTCGAGCGCTCGGTTGTGGAGTCCCTGCTCGAAAAGCTGGATCTGGCGCTTGCGGCAGCTCCCACCGCCGAGGTGGTCGTCTGTGGCGGCGTGGCCGCCAACACCCTGCTGCGCAAGCGGGCGGCGGAGGTGGTCGGAAGTCGGGCTCGACTGACCATGCCGCCACTGGACCTGTGCACCGACAACGCAGCCATGATCGCGGTGGCGGGCTTCTTCAGCACCCGGCCGGCCGCAGACGTGGACCCAATCCAGGTCGACCCCTCTCTAGGCTGGTAGCGATGAGCGGCGTCAATGGCTGGAGCATCGTGTTTCGGGGCGGTCGCATCCAGGCCGACCTGGTCGCCGCCGTCCTCCAGGCCGACGGCCTCCGGGTGGAGGTCTTCGGCGACCACGCCTACGGGGTGGGAATCAACCTCACCGCCGCCGTGATCATGGTCCCCGACGACCAGGCCGAGACGGCCCGCGAGATCATCCGCCAGGCAGACCAGGAGCCCGAGCCCGACCCAGACGTTTAGCACCCGCTCGCTGGGGGGTAGTAGAATTAGCAGTCAACCCCCCAGAGTGCTAAGCGCTCGGGTGTTGGGAGTGCTAATTCAAACCAAAGCTGGAGGAGGGCCCACATGAAACTGAGACCGTTAGGCGATCGGGTAGTGGTCAAGCCGGTCGAAAGAGAAGAGAAGACCAAGAGCGGAATCGTGCTTCCGGACACCGCCAAGGAGAAGCCCCAGGAGGGCATCGTCGAGGCCGTGGGGACCGGAAGGATTCTGGACAACGGCACCAAGGTGCCGATGGAGCTCAAGGTCGGCGACAAGGTCCTTTACGCGAAGTACGCCGGCAACGAATTCAAGCTCGACGAGATCGAGTACCTGATCGTCTCGGAGAAGGACGTGCTCGCAGTGGTCGCGTCCAACGGCAAGAAAGCAATCGGAAACAAGTAGAAGAGGGATATAGATGGCAAAGACAGTCACATTCGATGTAGAGGCGAGACAGGCCCTCAAGAAGGGCATCGACATCGTCGCCTCATCCGTACGTATCACGCTCGGCCCTAAGGGCCGCAACGTTGTCCTCGAGAAGAAGTTCGGCGCCCCGACGGTCACCAACGACGGTGTGACCATCGTGCGGGAGATCGAGCTCAAGGACGCGATGGAGAACACCGGCGCGCAGCTGCTGCGCGAGGTGGCGACCAAGACCAACGACGTGGCCGGTGACGGCACCACCACGGCGACGATCCTGGCGCAGACCATGATCGGCGAAGGCTTCCGCAACGTCGCCGCGGGTGCCAACCCCATGCAGCTCAAGGTCGGAATCGAGAAGGCCGTCGAGGCCGTCGTCGAGGAGATCAAGAGGCTCTCCGTTCCCGTCAAGGGACACGAGGATGTCGCCCACGTGGCGGCGATCTCCAGCCAGAGCGAGCAGATCGGCAACCTCATCGCCGACGCGATGGACAAGGTTGGCAAGGACGGTGTCATCACCGTCGAAGACAATCAGGCCATGGCGACCGAGCTCGAAGTTGTCGAAGGCATGCAGTTCGACCGCGGCTACGTCGCCGCCTATATGGTCACCAACCCCGACCGCATGGAAGCGGTGCTCGAGGACCCCTACGTCCTGATCACCGATCGCAAGATCTCCGCCATCCAGGACCTGCTCCCTGTTTTGGAGCGCGTGGTCCAGCACGGCAAGCCGCTTTTGATCGTCGCTGAGGACGTCGAGGGCGAGGCGCTCGCCACTCTAGTCGTCAACAAGCTGCGCGGCACCTTCACCGCAGTCGCCGTCAAGGCGCCTGGCTTTGGTGACCGCCGCAAGGCGATGCTCGAGGACATGGCCATCCTCACCGGCGGCCAGGTCATCTCGGAAGACATGGGACTCAAGCTCGACCAGACGAAGATCGAGCAGCTCGGCCACGCGCGCCGCGTGACCGTCACCAAGGACGACACCACGATCGTCGAAGGCGCCGGTAAGCCGGAGGCCATCCAGGCTCGCATCAAGGCGATCAAGAACCAGGTCGAGGAGACCACCTCCGACTTCGACAAGGAGAAGCTGCAGGAGCGGCTTGCGAAGCTCGCCGGCGGCGTCGCCGTGATCAAGGTTGGAGCCCCCACCGAGGTGGAGCAGAAGGAGAAGAAGCACCGCATCGAGGACGCGCTCAGCGCGACCAAGGCGGCGGTGGAAGAGGGCATCGTCGCGGGTGGTGGCACCGTGCTGCTGAACGCGCAGAAGAAGCTCGACGGCGGGCTCGGCCTCAAGGACGACCAGGCGACCGGCGTCAACATTGTCCGCAAGGCGCTCGAGGAGCCGGTCAGGCAGATCTGCCTGAACGCCGGCAAAGAAGGCTCCGTCATCGTCGAGGAGATCCGCAAGGGCAAGCCGGGCTTCGGCTACGACGCTCTCAATGACAAGTACGTGAACATGTTCGAGGCGGGTATCGTCGACCCGGCCAAGGTGACTCGTTCGGCACTGCAGAACGCTGCATCGATCGCGGCCATGGTGCTGACCACCGAGGCGATGGTCACCGAGGTTCCCGAGGAGAAGCGCGGCGGCGGCGGTGGCATGGGCGGCATGTCCCCGGACATGATGTAAGAGGCTTCAAGGCCTCCTAAGTTCGACTCACACGAGCCCCTCGCTTCGGCGGGGGGCTCTTTTCTTTTTCCTCGACGGGAATGATTCCGCCCAGGCCTGCGATCCGGCGCGCCGCGACCGTGACCGCGAAGGGAAGCAGGATCATGACGCTCGCCACCACCACCGAAAGGGAGTCCGGCAGCCGGCGCGGATCGCCCAGGCCGAGATAGGTCAGATACCCGCCGCCGGCGGCGGTGAGCAAAACGATGACGGTGGCGACGCCCATCGCCCACCAGCGGTACTCCCGGTAGAGGGGCGGCGCCGTGCGGTTGGCCAGTCGAAGCAGCCACCACGCCGTCAGCCCGTTCAGCACCAGGCCGCTGATCAGTGCACAGGCCGCGATGCCGACGCGGAACTCTGTGAGGTGCCGCATGACGAATGCCGAGGCATTGACGGCGAGGATTCCGATCGGCGTGATCACGCCGAGGGTCAAAAGGACGATCTCACGCAGTCGCCTGGACCTCAGCATCTCCTTAGAAAAAGATAAGGGCGCCGGGGGACCGGCGCCCTGAGTAGATTTTTAGGGGTTTAGTGGCCGCAGCCGCAGGCCTGGGCGCCAGAGGCGTCGTCGCCGGTGTCGAACGAGTGGCCGCACGAGCACGAGTGCACGGCGTTCGGGTTGTGCACCGTGAAGCCGGCTCCCATGAGGCTGTCGACGTAGTCGATCTCCGAGCCGCGGATGTACGGAGCGCTGAAGTCGTCGACGATCAGCATGACCCCGTCCTGCTCGATCACCAGGTCGTCCGGGCGACGCATGTCGTCGAAAGCCATGCCGTACTGCATCCCGGAGCAGCCGCCACCGCTGACGAAGACGCGGAGCGCCAGCTGCGGGTTGCCTTCCTTGGCGAGCAGTTCCTTGAGGCGAGCCTGGGCGTCGGAGGTTAGTGAGACGACAGCTTGTTCGATCACGTTTCGGATATTACCAGAGGACCCTAGCCGCGGCCCAGCTTGAATCCGCCCTTCTTGGCTTCCTTCTTCTCGGCGGTGGTCGAGCCGGCGATCAGCTGGGCCAGCTGCTCCGCGCCTCGCGAGATCGCGCTCTTGGGGTCGGTGAGGACGAGGATCTCGCCCTTGACCGCCGCCTCGTCAGGCTTGGTCCCGTCGAAGTCGATCTCCACCGCGAGCTCCTGTTTTAAGGTGCGCACGACGTCTTCCTTGCTCACGACCGACTTCGGCACCTTGTTGTTCAGGGCCAGGATGACGCGGCCCGGCACGATGTTCAGGACGTTGGTGAAGATGTTCAGCAGCTCGCCCACGTCCTTCAAAGACGAGAGCTCAGGCGTGACGAGAACCAGCACGCGCTGGGAGTGGTCGAGGACGCTGATCACGATGTCCGTGAACGCGACGCCGAGGTCGAAAACGATGTAGCGGAAGGCGTTGACCAGGATGCCCATCGCCCGGTTGACCAGGTCGACCGTGATGAGGTCCGCCTGCTCGGCGCGCAGCACGCCAGGCAGCAGCATCATGCCTCCGGGGTGGTGGAGGATCGCTCCCAGCACGGCCTCCTCGAAGTTGGCCGGCGGGACCTGGCTGGCGGCCGCAAGGCAGCCGGTGGGGGTGAGGTAGGAGATCAGCGCCGCGTGGTTGTAGGGAAGAGCGAGGTCGACCAGCAGCACCTCACCCGGGAACCGCTTGCCCAGGGCCGCGGCCAGGTTGACCGAGAGCGTGGTGCGGCCGGAGCCACCCTTGGGCGAGTAGACCGCGACGGTCGACGCCGCCTGCTCCGGTGCGACCATGCGCGCCCTGGCGATCAGGTTGGGGAGGGTGTCCTTGCGCTGCTCGACCAGCTTGGTCAGCTCGATGATGGCGTCGGAGTCGGGCGGCAGCGTCTCGTAAAGCGTCTTCCGGTCGAGGGTGAGCAGCTTGCAATCCTCGAGTGCGCGAACGCTGGCGGTGCGGGTTTCTTCAGAGATGAGGGCCATCTCGCCGAAGAAGTCGTCAGGACCCATCAGGGCGATGGTGATCGTGTGCCCGGGAGACTCTTCGACGAAGACCTCACAGCGGCCCGACTCGACCACGAACATGGTGTCGCCGGGGTCGCCCTGGTGGACGATCACCGACCCCTTGGTCGCCGAGGCGGGGGCGAGGCGGCGGGCGAGGGCGTGGAGGATGTTGTCGGGCAGCGTGAAGAAGATCGCCACGCGTTCCAGGATCTGGAAGCGCTTCCGGAGCTCGTCCGGTGATCCGCCTCCAAGCCGCTCGGTGTCGCTCACGCCCATGGAATTATAGGTATGGGGTTACCGGGTCCCGCCTAAGCTGGGCTCAGTTCAGTGCGTTGGTAGACTTAGCCGCTGTCGGTCCCGTGGTGTAGCCTGGCCAAACACGCGGCCCTGTCAAGGCCGAGAACGCCGGTTCGAATCCGGTCGGGACCGCCATCCAGGCCCCAAGCGCCCCGGAGAGGTGGCCGAGTCCGGTTGAAGGCGACGGTCTCGAAAACCGTTATAGGTGCAAGCCTATCTAGGGTTCAAATCCCTACCTCTCCGCCAACTCCGCCAATTCCGCACGTGTGGCCCCAACCGTGCGCATCTGGAACCCGAATTACGCACGTATGGCCCCAACGGCGCGCAATAGAGCGCTCCGAACCTGCGCCTGAACGCCGTCTGGCCGGTTGAGCACATCTGCGGCGGTGAAGCGCAGCAAGCGGAACCCGGCGTTGACCACGAGGTTCTGCCGCCGATCGTCCTCTACAAGGCGGTCGCGATGGTTTCCCCCGTCGTACTCGAGCACGAGACGACCCTCAGGGTAATAGAGATCGGC
>DATHDR010000371.1:0-3473 GCA_035318965.1 Verrucomicrobiia bacterium
CACGCGTTCGGACCAGAACGTCATAGACGAGGCCCGCTTCACCCACCGCTGCGATCCCCCGTTGGACGTCCTCTCGCAGCAGCCACTCAGGATCAGGTTCGTCGTGGACCTGATGCCGGATCCCGACGAGGAAGTTGCCACCTTCGCTCCGCTTGAGACCCGCCAGCGTCTTCGCCACGGACCGATCGGTCAGATCCACCCAGCCCACCACGCCGGCGATGAACTCGTTTTCCGCCGCGGCCTGCAGGAACTCGCGCGTCTCCTCCACGCTCGAGACCGTCTGGACTACCACCGTGCGGTCGATCCGGTTGGCGTCGAGGAGCGGTTTCAGGTCGCCGGCGTCGAATCGCCTGCGGATCGCGGCCAGCTCATCACCCATCCACGGATACTCGCGGTGGGCGGGATCCCACAGGTGGTGGTGGGCGTCGACGACCATCAGGGCACAGGCGCTTCGGACGCAAGGAGACCATCGGTCTTGAGGTCTTGCCACACCGCAGGCGGGATCGGCGCCTGGAATGCCTCGACGTTTTCGTTGAGCTCGTCCACGGAGCGGCACCCGGTGAGCACCGTCTGCACCGCCGGATGGCCGAGAGGAAACTGGATCGCCACCGCCTTCTGAGACACCCCGTGGCGCTCGCAGATGGCTTTGATGCGTGCGGCGCGCTGCACGAGCTCATCTGGCGCCGCCTGGTAGTTGTAGTGAGTGCCGGGCCTCGGGTCGGCCAGGATGCCGCTGTTGAACACGCCCCCGGCGATGATCGCGATCCCGCGCTCCACGCAAAGCGGAAGCAGCTCTCTCAAGCCCACCTGATCGAGCAACGTGTACCGGCCGGCGAGGAGGAAGCAGTCGAAGTTCGCCTCGCGCGCGAAACGGGCGAGCATCTCGGCCTGGTTCATTCCGGCCCCCACCGCCTTGATGGTTCCTTCGGCCCGCAGCCGGTCCAGAGCCGGGTACGCGCTGGAGAGCGCCTCGGCGAAATGCTCGTCGGGGTCGTGGATGTGGAGGATGTCGATGCGATCGATGCCCAGCCGGGTGATGCTCTCTTCGACCGACCGCATGACGCCGTCGTATGAGAAGTCAAAGACGGGATTCTGCGGCGGAGCGCCTGGAAAGCCGTCGCCCTGCGGCGGCGCGCCCGCACGGAGAAGGCGGCCGACCTTGGTCGCCAGTACGAACTCGTGTCGAGGCTTGGACCCGAGCACAGCGCCGAGGCGCTGCTCTGCCAGGCCGTTTCCGTATTGGGGCGCGGTGTCGAAAGAGCGAATGCCCGCTGACCACGCGGCCTCGACGACACGGTGCGCCTCGTCATCTGCGAGCGCCTGGAACAGGCCTCCCAGCGGAGCCGTGCCGAAGCCAAGCCGCGTCACCTCGAGTGGCGTTCGCCCAAGCTTCACCCGCTCTGTCGGATTCAGTCCGATGCTCCCGTCGCGACCTGCCTTCGCAGCCAGCGCTCGCCGCTGGCGATGTGCGCCGTTGCCGCCGCACGCGCGAGCTCGGGGTCGCCCAGCATGATCGCCTCATGGATCAGGCGGTGCTCTTCCCGCGTGTCGTCCAGCGCGTTGTCGGCGGTCCGCCCGTGCCAAAGCCGGACGCGCATCATTCGGGTCGAAAGGCTGGCGAGCAGCGAGACCAGGACTGGATTTCCGGTCGCCCGCGCGATCACGGCATGAAACGCTACATCGGCCTCGACCAGCTCTTCCACCCCCTGAGCCTCTCGCATCCGCTCGAGGCTGGATCCAAGCTGATTCTTGCCTTCGTCGCTGATGCGCGCGGCGGCAAGGGCCGCGGCAGCGGCCTCTAGAATGCGGCGAACTTCATACAGCGCCACCGCCGTTTCTCCAAGTAGGAGGTGGCTGACAAAGCCGGTGCTCTCCAAGAGCAGGTCGGGCTCGAGGCTGCTGACATAGGTGCCGTCGCCCTGGCGGACCTCCAGCACGCGGAGTTGTGAAAGCGCACGTACAGCTTCGCGCAGGGAGTTTCGGGAAAGGCCCAGCTCTGCCGCCAGCTCGCTCTCTTTCGGCAGCCGGTCGCCTGGACCCCAGTCACCTGACACAATTCGCTCGCGGATCTTGTCAATGGCGTCGTCCGTGACGCTCGGGGCCCGTGCAGCGCCCCGTTTGCGAGGTGAACCATTGCCAGCAATAGGTCGGAGGTTCGGTGCCTTCACTGGGCTAAAAACCCCGGAGTATGCCTGTTTGGTTGACAAACATCGGAGCTTCAGCATATAGCTAAGACGATGGGCAGGCTGGATGGCAAGGTCTGCGTGATCACGGGAGCGGGCTCGGGCATCGGCCAGGCGAGCGCGCTGTTGTTCGCGCGCGAAGGCGCGCGTCTGGTCGTGTCGGATATCGACCTCGACGCCGCGAGGGCGACCGTCGAGGAGATCACGAAGGCCGGCGGCGAAGCGGCCGCCGAACAGGTTGATGTGACGGATGCGAGCCAGACAGTCGCCCTTGCGGACAAGGTCGTGCAGCGCTTCAGCCGGATCGACGTCCTCTTCAACAATGCCGGGATCGCCGGCGTCGGCGACGTGCTCGAGACTGAGCCCGACCTGTTCGACCGCGTGATGAGGGTGAACGTGCGAGGTGTCTACCTGATGAGCCGGGCCGTGGTTCCTCAAATGATCAAGCAGCGCTCGGGATCGATCATCAACATGTCTTCGGGCATAGCGGAGATGGGTCTCGCGCGTAGGGTCTCGTACGCCGCATCAAAGGGAGCTGTCTTGTCGATGACAAAGTCGATGCAGGTCGACCTCGCTCAGCACGGCATTCGTGTCAACGCTCTCCTGCCTGGGACCATCCTGACCCCGTTCGTCGAGCGCTACCTCAAAGAGTCCTACGCCGACCCGGAGGAAGGCATGGCATCGATTCGCAAGCGACAGCTCAGCAGCGAGCTTGGCCGGCCCGAGGACGTCGCAGGCGCCGCGCTTTATCTCGCGTCGGACGAGTCGAAGTTCGTGATGGCTTCTGGATTGGTCATCGACGGTGGGATGACCGGCGCCAAGTAGAGATGCGGCTAGCGTGACTTCGTGCGGCTGACGCGCCGCGACCGAATCGTCCTGTTCGCGCCTCTCGCCGTGCTTCTTGGCGGGTGGCTCGTCTTGCCGGCGGTGCTTGGCCTCGTCGCGACTTTCACGACGTACTCACCGTTTACGACCACGGTGCGGTTGTCCGGTTTCGCGAATTACACCGCCATCGTCCAGGATCCGCAATTCGGCGCGGCGATCAGGAACATCGCCGTCTTCACCGCAGCCGCCGTGCCGCTCGAGCTGGCGGTCGGATTTGGGATCGCGTACTTGCTCCGCCGTCCCATAAAGGGCCGGGCGCTGTGGCGAGTGCTCTTTCTTGCTCCCTGGCTCGTCAGTCCGATCGCCGGCGGCGTGATGTGGCACTTCCTCTTCGGAGGCGCCACCGGCATCCTCGACTTCGCATTCGGCTGGCTCGGGCTACCCGAGGTCGCGTCACCGGTTGGC
>DATHDR010000372.1:0-3698 GCA_035318965.1 Verrucomicrobiia bacterium
ATGGCGGCGGCCATGCTCGCGCCGGATCGGATGGTCGCGGCGCAGTCCGAGCTGGCGCTGCGAGCGGGCGGCCGCGAGATGCCCGACGCGACCACGTTCCTACCCGACCAGGCAGCTGCGCCGGAGCAGCCTCCCGCCCCCACTCCCATCCCGGCGCCCTATGTGCCGCCGGTGCCGCGCGATGAAACACCAATCCGTGCACCTGTCTCGTACGACGCGCCACCGCGCGCCATGCAGACCTATCCAGCAATTCCGCCCCCAACCTTCACTGCACCACCGGAGCCGGCCGCTCCGGCGCCACCGGAGCAGGAACCGACCCCAAGCGCGATACCGACGTGGTCGGAGGCTCCGCCCAGGACGCCGTCTTATGAGGCGCCCGCCGCCGCGGCAACGACCACAAATCCTCCGGGGCCTGCTCCGGAGGCGCCGCCTGAACCGGCGCCGTTCGTGCCTTTGACCACGTCCTCGTTTGAGAAAGCAGCGCCGGACGCGAGCAGCACGAATCCGCCTGCACCCGCACCGATTGCTTCTCCTCCGCCTGCGCCGCCTGAGCCGCCTGCGGCGCCTGCTCCAGAACCTGCGCAGCAGACCTGGACTCCCGTCGAACCTCCCGTATGGAAGCCCGGAGGAGCGGCCGCCGAGAGCAACAAAGCGGCGCCGGTGGCACCTCCGCTGGTGATGCCTCCAACCCTGTGGACTCCCGAGAGCGCCCCCGCCCGCAAGCCGACCGTAGCGCGCCGGCCGGCCGGTGGAGGAACCTCTGACCGGCCGTCCTGGCTGGTCCCGGCGATCGTCGCCGTGGTCCTGATCCTGCTGCTCGGGACCGCCGGCGGGATCATCCTCGCCAGCCGTGGCGGCTCGAACAGCGGCGGCCCCGTGGCTAAGACGTCGCCCAGCCCCGGAACCTCACCCACGACCAGCCCGAAGGCGAGCCCCACTGCGACACCGAGCGCTCTGGGTGGCCCGCGCGCCGTGCCGACATACGCTCCGGTTGCGGCCGACCCGGTCAAGAGCGTTCAGTACTGCTCGCCGTCGACCCCGTGCAATATCTCCGGGTCCCCGCCTGAGACGGCCACCAGCTGCCAACTGGGCGGTGCATGCCATGTCGAAGTTGCCATGGCCTTCTCCACCGCGCAGAGGGGCCCGGTCGGTTTCAGCCTCAAGTTCTTCGATCGCTGCACCGGCACCACGACCGACCTGCCAGGGCCCAACCCCTTCTCACCGCCCGGCTACGTACTGGTCATCCTGGAGAAGAATGTGACGCTGCCTTCGGGCGTCAAGTCGGGCGCTCTTGTCGCCGTGACGACAACGCCGGCCGTGGCTCAATCAGCTCCACTGCTGCTTGGCTCATCAACCAGCTGCGCCTAGCCTAACCGCATACACAACAACCTGACGCGCCGCGAGGCGAACGAACGGTCCGGTCTCATCTCCGTCCTGGACTACGACGTGCGCCTGGACTTCACGACCGGAGACGAGACCTTCGAATCGGATACCACCGTCACGTTTCGCTGCCGCCGGCCAGGCACCGGCACATTCATCGAGTTCGACGGGCCGGCTGTTCACGTCGCTGAACTCAATGGCCAGCCGGTCAAGACACGGTTCGAGGGAGGCCGCCTTCGGCTCGATGGACTGGCCGCCGAGAACTCGGTCACGATCCGGGCAACTGGCGCCTATTCGCACGACGGCACCGGGATCGTCTGGTTCCGCGACCCCGTGGATGGCCGGACCTACCTGCACAGCCAGTTCGCAGAGCACCACACGTACCGCGGCTTCGCCTGCTTCGACCAGCCCGACATGAAGGCGACTTTTGCGTTTACGGTGAAAGCGCCCGAGGACTGGGTGGTCGTCTCGAACACCGAAGGGCGGGCCGAGAACGGCACGTGGATGTTCCCGACAACAAAAGTCTTGCCCACGTACATCACTGCGGTCGTCGCCGGCCACTACCACTCGGTGCGCGATCGGCATCGCAACATTCCGCTGGGGCTTTACTGCCGCCAGTCCCTCGCGGAGTACCTCGAACCTGCCGAGATGTTCGAGATCACAAAGCAAGGACTCGATTTCTTCGAGCGGCGATTCGGATACGCATACCCCTTCGGCAAGTACGACCAGCTCTTCGTGCCGGACTTCACCGCGGGGGCGATGGAGAACGCCGGCTGCGTCACGTTCCACGAGAAGAGGCTTTTCCGCTCGAAGGTGACAGAAGCCGAGCGCATGGATCGCGCCGGGACCGTGCTCCATGAGATGGCCCACATGTGGTTCGGCGACCTGGTGACGATGAGGTGGTGGGACGACCTGTGGCTCAACGAGACCTTCGCCGAGTACATGGGTTACCTGGCATGCGCCGAGGCGACCCGGTTCAAGACGGCCTGGGTGGATTTTGCGACTGCATCGAAGGCGGGGGCGCGCCGGCAGGACCAGCTCCCCACCACCCACCCGATCGTGGCGGACATCCCGGACGTCGAGTCGGTCACCTTGAACCTCGACAGCATCACCTACAACAAGGGCGCCGCCGCGCTCAAACAGCTGGTCGCGTGGGTGGGCGACGAAGCTTTCTTCAAAGGCATAGCGGCCTATTTCAAGGAGCATGCATTTGGCAGCACAGACCTCGGTGACTTCCTCGACGCGATAGAGAAGGCGTCCGGTCGCAACCTGAGGTCGTGGTCGCACGCCTGGCTCGAGGCCGCGGGCGTGAACACGCTCGAGGGCCGGCTGCAGGTGGATGACGGTCGCATCGTCTCGGCCAAAGTGCTGCAGACCGCCCCGAAAGACCACCCGACCCTACGACCGCACCGGCTGCGCATCGGTTTGTTCGACCAAGCCGGAACGAGCCTCAAACGACGCAAGGCGATCGAGCTCGACGTGGATGGGGCTGCGACAGAGGTGCCGCAGCTGAATGGAGAGGCTGAGCCGGACCTGCTTCTGCTCAATGACGGCGACCTCACGTACGCGAAGGTGAGATTCGACCACCGCTCGCTGAACACTCTCAGCCACCACCTGCGCGACATCGACGATCTGCTCGCGCGTTCGATCGCTTGGGGAGCGATCTGGGACATGACCCGCGACGCTGAGCTGCGCGCCCGCGACTACGTCGCGATCTCGATCAACAACCTGGATACCGAGGTCGACGCGGCGAACCTCTCATCGCTGATCAGGCAGGTCGAAAGCTGTATCGCGAGCTTCAGCGAGCCGGGCCGCCGCCCGCAGGTCCGGGAGCAGTTCGCGCGAGCGGCGCGGACACGGATGGAGCGCGCTGAGCCGGGCAGCGACGGGGAGCTGCTGTGGGCGAACGCGTTCATCGCGGCCGCGCGGTCCGAGAGCGACACCATGTGGCTGCGTGGCCTGCTCGACGGCACGACCATCGTCGCCGGCCTGGTGGTGGATTTCGACCTGCGGTGGAGGGTCGTCGACACGCTCGTCTCCATCGGCGCAGCGGGCGAAGATCTGGTCCGCGCCGAGCTCGAGCGCGAGCCGACTGATGAGGGGCACAAGGCCGCAGCGTCGGCCCGGGCGGCGCGGCCGCACGCCATGGCCAAGGCGGCGGCGTGGGAGGCAGTGGTCTCAGACGAATCGCTGTCCGTGCCGATGAAGCGGGCGATCGCCGCAGGATTTCAGCGTGTGGATCAGATGGACCTGCTGAAGGCCTTTGTCACTCCCTATTTCGAGAGCCTGGAGGCGATCTGGGGGCGATACGGCTCAGA
>DATHDR010000373.1:0-2434 GCA_035318965.1 Verrucomicrobiia bacterium
TCGAGAACTTCGCCGAGCTCAAAGCGGAGTTGCAGGCGGCCGGGCACGAGTTCCTGTCTGAAACCGACACCGAAGTCGTGCCACACCTGATCGAAGCCAACTACAAGGGCGACTTCCTGGCCGCGGTTCGGGTCGCATTGAAACGAATCAGGGGCGCCTACGCGCTGGCGATGTTCTCCATGGACGATCCCGACCTCCTCGTCGGTGCCCGATTGAACGCACCTCTTGTCGTCGGCCTCGGAGAGAACGAGTTCTTCCTGGCCTCCGACATCACTGCAGTCATCCCGTATACGAAGAAAGTCCTGGTGCTCGGTGAAGGCGAGGTGGCCGCCATGACCTCGCTGGGCGCGGAGGTGTCGAACCTGGACGGAATGCCCGTCGAAGCCAAGATCATCAGCGTCGACTGGGACGTGAGCCAGGCGCAGAAGGGCGGCTACCCCCACTTCATGCTCAAAGAGATCCACGAGGCTCCTGACGCGGTGGCGAATGCGTTGCGAGGCAGGCTCAGCTCCGACGGCGGCGTCCGCTTCGATGAGTGCGCCCTATCGGACGCCGACCTGCGTCGCTTCAACAATGTGCTTCTGCTGGGCATGGGCACCTCGTTGCACGCGGCCATGATCGGCGAATATTTGATGGAGGACTGGGCCGGGCTTCCGGCTCGGTCGGCAGATGCCTCCGAGTTTCGGTACCGCAGACCCACCATCGGCCCCGAAACGCTGACGGTCGTCCTGACGCAATCGGGCGAGACGGCCGACAGCATCGTCGCGCTGCGCCAGGCCAAGATGCGCGGCTCACACACCATTGCGATCTGCAATGTCATCGCGAGCACAGCCGCTCGAGACAGCGATGCTTCGATCTACCTGCACGCCGGACCGGAGATTGGTGTCGCATCGTCGAAGACTTTCGTGAGCCACCTGATGACCCTGTACCTGCTTGCCGCACGGCTGGCCAGCGCGAATGCAAAGATGCCGCTCGAGCGGCGCCAGGAGCTGGCGTCTGCCCTTGGCGACCTACCCGATGCCGTGCGACAAATGCTTCGTCGCGAGGCTGAGGTTGCCGAGCTCGCCAGGCGTTACCACGGGTTCAAGAACTTCATGTTCATCGGCCGCGGTATCAACTATCCCGTCGCTCTCGAGGGAGCGCTCAAGCTCAAGGAAGTGTCCTACGTGCACGCGGAGGGTACGTCCGCCGGCGCCCTCAAACACGGACCAATCGCGCTGCTGGACCAGGATTTTCCCGTCATCGCCATCTGCACAGACAGCGCCACTCGAGAGAAAGTCGCGGGCAACGTGCATGAGGTCGCGGCTCGCGGCGCACCGGTGCTGGCGCTCGTGACCGAGGGCGACCACAGCCTCGACGGCGTCGTCACGGATCGAATCGAGATTCCTGCGGGCGACGAGGCGGCGGTCGCCATCCTGAGCACGGTTGTGCTCCAGCTGTTCGCTTACCATGTGGCGGCCATGCTGGGCCGCGATGTCGACCAACCGAGGAACCTGGCCAAGAGCGTGACGGTCGAATAGTCAGCCGCTGCGGCACAACGTCGCGAACCGGGTTTCAGTTGGCAAGGTTAGGGCTGGCTGCTCTGACCGTTGCTCTGTTAGCCCCATCCGCCGACGTTGCCCTGGCAGCCGCTCCTCCGCACTTGATGATGGTGCTGTTGGAGAACTACAGCTACGAGCAGGTCGTCGGCAACTCGAACATGCCATTCGTCAACGGACTGCTCGCAGCGAACGGGTCGGTCAGCACCACCGGACTCAGCCATCCGAGCCTTCCGAACTACCTTGGCCTGATCTCAGGCTCGATCCAGAACAATCCGGCCGACACCACGCCACAGGACGGGACCTATGCCGGTCCTCAATTGACCGACGAGCTGGCGGCCGCCGGTATTGGCTGGAAGGCTTACATGGAGGACATGCCGGTCGCATGCGATCTCACCGACCAGTACAGCCCCGGTCACTACGACGTGAACCACAACCCGTTCATGTACTTCAACACCGTGCGCAACAACCCGAGCCAATGCAACCGCGACGTGCCCTACCCACAGTTGACAACGGACTTGAACGCAGGCACCGCCCCACCGTTTCTGTGGGTGTCGCCCAACACGATCCATGACATGCACGACGGGACGCCGGCGCAAGCCGACGCATTCCTCGAGGGCCTGGTCACACAGGTCAAGGCTTCGAGCTGGTGGACGGCAGCCAGCCGAATCATCATCACGTGGGATGAGGGCGCGAAGTCGGAACAGGTGCTCACGCTGGTGGTCGGATCACCGCATGGCACCGCAGCCAATGGCGGAAACGAGTATGGAACTCTGCGTGGGGTGGAGGAGGCCTACGGCGTGGGCCTGCTCGGGCATTCCGCTGACGCCAACGTAGGCGACATCTTTCCTTTGCTCGTGAGAGGCACGCCTCCGCCACCGCCACCTTCAACCTCC
>DATHDR010000374.1:0-4469 GCA_035318965.1 Verrucomicrobiia bacterium
CGCCGTAGCGGCGGCGATCTCTCCGTACCGCGAGGTGCGCGACGAGGTTCGCGCGGAAACGGCAGGGTTCGTCGAGGTGTTCGTCCGCTGCCCGCTCGACACCCTGGTCGAGCGCGACGTTAAGGGCCTCTACAAGAAAGCGTTGGCCGGCGAGATCGCCAACTTCACAGGCGTGAGCGATCCCTACGAGGAGCCGCTTCACCCGGAGGTTGTGTGCGACACGTCGCGAGAATCCCTGCAGCAATCGCTTTCGAAAGTTATCGATGCGCTCGAGCGACACGGCCATCTCGACCGCCAGGTGCGCGAGAACTTGCCCGCAGGCGATGAGCTTCGCGCGCAGCGCGCGGAGGCTCGCACTTTGCCCCGGCTCGAGGTCGGCCAGCGCGAGCTGTCAGACCTGTTCATGCTCGCAACCGGCGCCATGGCGCCGCTGGATTCGTACATGGGACAGCAGGACTACGAGTCGGTCATCTCGGCCGGCCGGCTCGCGAATGGACAACCGTTCACGATCCCGATCGTCCTGCGCGCTGAGGCGGCGCCTACCGCGGAGCGAATCGCGCTCTTCATCGGCGACCAGCCCGTCGGCATTCTCGAGGTCGCCTCGGCGTTCGAGACGTCGCCCGAGCTCGAAGCTCGCGGCGTGTATGGAACAGACGAGGGCGCCCATCCCGGTGTGCGGGTGCTCAAGGAGTCGGGGCGGTGGGCGATCAGCGGCGCTGTGGTTGCGTTGGCGCACCCGACATCCGCGTTCCCGGAGTACGACCTCACACCGACGCAGGTGCGAGCGGTCAAGGCCGAGCGCGGGTGGAAGACTATGGTCGGCTTCCAGACCCGCAACCCGGTCCACCGCGCGCACGAATACCTGCAGAAGGTGGCGCTCGAAAGCGTCGACGGCCTCCTTCTGCATCCGCTGGTCGGCGAGACGAAGAGCGATGACATCCCAGCCTCGGTTCGGATGAGCTGCTACGAGGAGCTGCTTCGCGGCTACTACCCGCCGGAGCGTGTCCTTCTCGCGACCAACCCCGCCTGGATGCGATACGCAGGACCGAAGGAGGCCGTTTTCCACGCCATCGTGCGCCGCAACTACGGCTGCACGCATTTCATCGTCGGGCGCGACCACGCGGGCGTCGGCAGCTACTACGACACGTACGCCGCGCACCGCATCTTCGACGACTATTCGCGCGAAGAGCTCGGCATCGAGATCCTCCGCTTCGAGCACACCTTCTACTGCTCGGCCTGTGGCGGAATGGCTTCGACGAGAACGTGCCCGCACCCCGCAGCCCTCCACAAGACGCTGAGCGGAACCGCCGTGCGCAAGCTTTTGGCCGAGGGCAAGGACTTGCCCGAGGAGTTCACACGCCCTGAGGTAGCGCGCGTCCTTCTTGATGCGGCAAAAGAAGAGGCCACGGCGTGAAGTACTACCCGGTCTTCCTCGACCTCGCCGGCCAGCTGTGCATCGTCCTTGGTGACGGGAAGTTCGCAATCGAAAAGGCCGCTGCTCTGCGAGAAGCCGGAGCGAACGTGCGGGTGATCTCTTCACGCGACTACAGGCCCGGCGCTCTCGCCGGAGCGCGACTCGTGGTCGATGCGAGCGAGGACGAAGAGATCAACCGCCTGAGCTGGGAAGAGGCCGAGGCCGCGGGCATTCTCATCAACGTCGTCGACCGGCCGGCGCAGTGCCGCTTCATCGCACCCGCGATCGTGAACCGCGATCCGCTGCTCATCGCCATCTCGACCTCTGGCGAAAGCCCGTTTCTCGCCTCAGCATTGCGCGCTCGCATCGAGCGCTGGCTCGGGCGGGAGTGGGGCCCCTTCGTGGCGCTGGTCGGAACCGCACGCCGGCAGCTTCGCGCGCGAGGCTTGCCCATTCCCGAGCAGACGCGCATCTACCGCCGGATCGTGAACTCCGACGTGCGCAGCCTCATCGGGCGCGGGCGGCAGAATGACGCTGCCCACCTGGCCCTGGCCATCGCGCAGTCCGGTGCCGCCGGCGCCGGTCGGGTCGCGCTTGTCGGAGCCGGGCCGGGTGACCCCGACCTGCTCACGTTCAAGGCTCGCGAGCTGATCGCCGACGCCGACTACGTGCTGTACGACGCTCTCATCGCGCCCGAAGCGCTGGCCCTCTGCGGCCCGGACACACGGCGCGAGGACGTGGGCAAGCGGGCAGGGCTTGACAACCCACGACAGGAAGACATCACCGCGCGCATGATCGAGCTGGCACGCGCGGGCCACTCAGTCGTGCGCCTCAAAGGCGGAGATCCCTTCGTGTTCGGACGAGGGGGAGAGGAGCTCTTCGACCTCCAGCAGGCGGGGATCGACGTCGTGGTCGTGCCCGGCATCACCGCCGCTCTCGCGGCGCCCGCGGCGGCCGGCATCTCGGTCACGCAGCGAGGTGTTGCGTCGTCCATCGCGATCACCACCGCCCGAGGCAACCCGGAGCGCCTCCTCGAGCTGGCGCGAGGCGCCGACACGCTCGTGGTGCTCATGGCGCGCGCCAAGCTGGCCGAGACGGCCGGCGTCCTGGCCGGAGCGCTGGGCGGATCGAAGTCGGCTGCTTTGATCAGCCACGCGACGCTGCCTGGCCAACGCTCGGTCACGGGACCTCTCGACCGGATCGCATACCTGGCCGACGAAGCGGCGATCGATGCCCCGGCAACCCTGGTGGTCGGCGACGTGGTCGCGGGGGCATCGATAGTTATCGACAGTTTTCGCCATAATTCGAACCAGGGTGGGCACTCTCAAGCCGCATCTCCGCTCGCCGTGGCTCAGCCTGGGTGAGGCAAGCCGCATCCTCGGCATCACGCCGGGAACGTTGCGTAGGTGGGCGGACCACGGAGACGTCGCCGCCTTTGTGACTCCCGGCGGACACCGCCGGTTTCCGCGCAGCACAATCGAGTCGCTTCTGCCCCAGACCCGCAACCGCCGCCCTCGGCTCGCGGGCATCGGCGCCACGGCTGAGCGGGTGGCCCGGGTGTACCGGCGAGCCAAGCCGGCCGGCCGCCCGGCGCCGGCTCCGTGGCTGGCAGCCCTATCCGACGAGCAGCGGTCTGAGTTCCGCGAACGTGGCCACCGGCTGCTCGCGATGCTGCTCGAACAGCTGAACCAGGAGGGCACGAACCCTACAGTTGGTGAGCTCGCGGAAGCGGCTGCTTCAGCGGCCGAGTACGGCCGGCGCGCCGCCGTGCTAGGGGCGTCGCTGACCGAGACGGTTGAGGCCTTCGTTCGATTTCGCGCGGCGTTCATCGGCGAGCTGGCGGGCATGGCAAGGCGGCGGAGGCTCGACACGCGAGAGGCCACTGCGCTTTTGGTCGAAGCCGAAGGTGCAGTCGACAGGCTCCTCGTGGCGCTGATGAACGGCCACTCGAGCCGGGCCTGATGTCTCGCGAAGCGCCCTGGTTGCTTGCGGTGAAAGCCGATACAACCGGTGCGGAAGAGCGGGAGTTGATCGCGCGATCGGTGGGCGCGGAGATCGGCTGTCACGCGGACTGGGTGCTGCTCGAAACCTGCCACCGGGTGGAGCTCTACGGATTCGGCGCGGTGCCGGAGCTGGAGGAACGCATGACCGTGAAGACCGGAGACGACGCAGTCCGCCACTTGATGCGAGTCGCCGCCGGTCTGGACAGCGCGATCATCGGCGAGGACGAGGTTCTGCACCAGGTGAGGGAGACGCTGGCGAAAGCGCGAGCGGCGCGACCTCTGGATGGGCGGCTGCAGCGACTCTTCGAGACAGCCATCGCCACCGGGCGCCGCGCCCGCGCAGGACGCACGTCCTCCACCGGCAACCTTGCTCAAAAAGCGGTCGCGTGGCTGCAGCAACGCTCGCCGCTGGCCGGCCGCACGATCCTCGTTGCGGGTGCGGGCCGGATGGGTGCCTCGCTCGCTCACTCGGCCAGGCTGGCGGGCGCCGAGGTCACGATTGCGAGCCGCGACAGCGCCCGTGCCACCAGGCTGGCGCACGTGTATGGCGGCCACGGTATCGACCTGGCTCGTGGCGCCGAGCTCGCTCGTGATTTCGCCGGGATTGCAGTTGCGCTCGGCGGCATCTGGCATGAGCTGCAGCCACCAAAGGCAGACCTGCCACCGGTCGCTGACATTTCGGCTCCCTCCGCCGTGCCGGCCGATCTCAGGGCGCAGCTCAACGGCGGATTCCTCGGCATCGACGACCTGTACGTCCGCACGCAGCCGGTTCCCCGCGCGTACATCGATGAGGCCGACCAGGTCGTGGTCGCGAAGACAACGGAGTACGTCCAGTGGTTGGAGGGGGTCGCGTGAAGCTCAGGTTGGGCACGCGCGGCTCGCGGCTCGCGCTGGTGCAGAGCGAGCTCTTCGCACGGCGCCTGCGCGACGAGGGTCATGAGGTCGAGGTGGTTCGGATAGTGACCGAAGGAGACGTTCGCCCCGTTGACATGTCACCGGGCGAGGGCGTGTTCGTGGCCGCGATTGCACAGCAATTGATCGCCGGCGAGATC
>DATHDR010000375.1:0-4360 GCA_035318965.1 Verrucomicrobiia bacterium
CGATCTCCTTGTTGATGACCACCGCCGTCCGGCGCATCTCGTTTGCGATCGCGATCGCTCTCTCCACCGTCTCGTCAGACGTGTGAGGTCCGCGCACCACCTCGCCCAGGTCCATCACCAGCACCGGAAAGAAGAAGTGCATGTTCACGCACCGCTCGGGCTTCGCGACCACATCGGCGATCTTGCTAATCCCCATCGTCGACGAGTTGCTCGCGAGGACGGTGTCCGGTGGAGCGCTTCCGTCGAGCTCGGCAAATACACCGCGTTTCAGCTGCAGGTCTTCGAAGACGGCCTCGATGACGAAATCAGCGCCTGCAACCGCGTCGGCAAGATCAGCGGTCGTTTGCACGCGGGAGAGCGCCTTTTCAGCTTCCGGCTGGCTGAGCTTTCCCCTCTCGACGCGACGCATGACATGGCCGCGGTTCGAATCAGCCGCTCGCTGCAGCTGCTCGGGGCTCTTGTCCTGGAGTCGCACCTCGATTCCATGAAGCGCCGCTTGCTGCGCGATCTGAGCTCCCATGCTGCCGGCGCCAATCACCGCCAGCGTCGTCACTGGACGGAAAAGACCCGCGTTACCCGATTCAGGGTCGCCACGTTCGTCAGCAATCCATCGATACGCAGCTTGCCCCGCATCAGCTTCAGCGCGACTCCCCTGCCAGTTTCGTCGTAGTACACGGGCAGGCCTAAGGGTCCGATCTTCAGGTTGCTGAGGCTCATCACGGTCTCTGCGTCGGCGCGGATCGTCAGCGTGCGGCGCGGCTCGAGGCCGTTGTGGACGGTCAGCCGGCCGGCGCCGAAGACCAGGGTCACGCCCTCATCGATGTCGGTCACCCAGATGCCGACGCGCGCGGCCAGCGCGTCGAAGTCCTTCCTCTTGTTGGGATTGGCCAGGACGTTTGCTTCGATCAGGCCACCGAGCATTGCGGCAAACGCGCTCGGCTCCTTGCTCGCGTACTCGACGAGGCCGGCCCCGTCCGCGGAGGCGTTTACGTTTCGTCTGGCCATTCGACCGGTACCCGGGCCGTGCACTCGGTCATCTCCTGCGACGCCTTCGTGTAGCGCACGATCGTCGGCAGGTCGCCCTTCAGCTTGAGCTTGCCCTGGAGCATGCCCTTGGTCGCGTCCAGCTCCTTGGTGGCGACCTGCTTCCAGCGCGAGTAGGGCGCGGTGATGACAAAGTCGCATTGCTGGGCATCGGCGGCAGGCCCGACCTTGATGTCGCGAGCCTCGCCGTCGTAGAGGTCCATCACCACACCGCGCGACTCCGGAAAGCCCTTGTCCGGCTCGGCCTCTACGACCAGCCCGACGGTCCACTTCCAGCCCTTGGCGGCCGACTTGTAGACGTTGGACTTGTTGACCTCGTCCTTGAACTGCTTTGCCCAATCGTCCGAAACAAACTTGACCGCCATGTTCTCTCCTCCTGGTTGCAGCCATCCAGCCGCTGGCGACAAGGTTACCTAGACCACGTGAACATGGTCGCCGGCCACCACACGGCCGGGCTTCGTGACGCGGCAGTACACGCCCATGCACGTCTCGTGCGTCTCGGCGAGCGCCCGCAACAGCCCAGGGGACGCCAGTGTCGTCTCCGGGTCGCGCGTGATGACGACACATCGCTCGCAGCGGCTGACAACCTCCAGCTCCGCACCGCCGACCGCGACACGCCGGCCCAACCAACCGATCTCCTCTTCGGGCTCCAGGCCCTCGACGTAGAGGTTGGCCCGAAAACGCCGATGGTCGATATGCACCCCGGCCTTGACCCCGAACGACGCGACTGTCGCCACGTTGACCATCAGGACGGGAGAGTCGTCGAAGTTCGCGCCCTCGAGCTCGCGCAGAGTCAGAGGTCGGGACGCTTCGGCGGCAAGGTGGGACACCATGTCGGCGTCGAGGCGGTGGATCCCACCATCCGGCGACACCACCTCCAGGCTGCCGCCGGCAAGGCGCGCGCGGTAAGCCATCAGGCGCTCCTGCTGGCGAATCGTGAGCAGCTTTCCGGCGCGGTTTGGCGTGCCGTCGACCAGGGCCCATCGCCGGTCGCCCTCGAGGCCGGTCTCGACGACAGCACACGAATCGAGGCGCTCGCCGGCCATCGACTTGACGGGGTAGCGCCAGACTTCGACCACGGATGCCAACGCGCCGAAAGACTACCGGCAGAGTGAGCCTTACGATGGCGCCGTGGCTTCAGCGGCCAGGATCGCGCCCTACTACGAGCCGCTATCGGCTCGAGATGCCTGGTTTCTCTACGCAGAGCGCGCCCAGACGCCGCTCGACATCGGGACCGTCTACGTGTTCGAGGGCGGGTCTCGCGTTCCCGGTGGTCGAGGCGCCCTCGGCGTCGAGGAGACGATCAAAGAGAGGATCCACCTGGTGCCGCGCTACCGGCAGCGCATCCATCGCGTGCCGTGGAACCTCGCGCATCCGGTCTGGGTCGACGATCCACATTTCGACCTGGGCGCCCACATCCGCCGCGAGGTGCTTCCGCCGCCCGGTGACGGCGCATCACTGAGGCGCCTGGTGATGCGCATCCTGGCGCGTCCGCTGGACATGCGGCGGCCGCTTTGGGAGATGACGATCGTCACCGGGCTGCGCGGCGGCAGGGTGGTGATCGTGAACCGCGCACATCACGCCATGTTGGACGGCGTGTCCTCGGTCGACATCCTGACGCTCCTTGTGGACACGGACCCAGAGGGCTACACGCCAGTGCCGCCGGCGAACGGCTGGCAGCCGCGGCCCGAACCGTCGAACTGGCAGCTGATCCGACCGCTGCTGTGGAACTTCGATTCGCCTCACAAGGCCGATCGCACGAGACTGCCGGCGGTTTGGCGAACACGGCGCTTGCCCTGGACCGGGATGCTGAGGATGAGCGGCAGGATGGTCAGGCCGAGCCCCGACCTGTTCTTCAACCGCACGATCGGGCCACAGCGCACTGGCCGGGGGCTCAAAGTTCCGCTCGCGGCTTTCAAGGCATTGAAAGATCGCTTCGGCTGCACGGTGAACGACGCTGTGCTCGCAGTGGTCTCCGAAGGCCTCCACCGCTGGTTCAAGGCACGAGGCGAGAACGTCCCGGCCAAGGTTCGTGTGTTCTGTCCGGTAAGCGTCCGCGCCGACGACAGCCGAGGACGGCTCGGGAATCAGATCAGCGGCATGGTGCTGGAGCTGCCCACCGGCGACCTGAAAATCGAGGAGCGGCTGCGCTTGATCAAGGTCACGACCGGGGACTTGAAGCGCACGCGACAGGCTGTCGCCGCCGACAAGCTGGCCGGGCTCGCGGACTGGGCCCCCGCATCGCTCCTGGTCCTCGCCGGCCGGCTGATGTCGAACCCGCAGGCCGGCGCAAACATCAACGTGACCAACATTCCCGGTCCGCAGTTCCCGCTTTACTCAGGCGGCGCGCAGCTGCTCGAGGTGTGGCCTTTCGCGCCGCTGTACCCGTCGATGGGTCTGGGAGTTGCGATCGTGTCCTACAACGGCGACGCGTATTTCGGGCTGACCGCCGACCCAGGCATCGTCCCGGACGTGGAGGAGTTCACGGCCAAGCTCGAAGAGGCGGCCGCGGAGTGCACCCAGCTCGCCGCGTCCTGAGGTCTGGGCCTAAGCCTCCAACGTGAACCGGAGCGTGTTCTGTCCGATGGCGACCTGGTCGCCGTCGGCGAGCTGCTTCTCGATCACCGGCTCGCCGTTGACCAGCGTGCCGTTGGTGCTGCCGAGATCGCTGATCCAGAAGAAGCCGGAGCGGACCTCGATCCTGCCGTGGTGACCAGACGTTGCCGGGTCACCGACAACCACGTCGTTGTCGGGCGCGCGGCCGATGGTCACCATCTGGTTGGGGAGCGCGACGATCCGGCCCGCAAACGGCCCTGACTCGAAGGTCAACAGCGCGGCGAAGCCCCCGCCGGCGGCGACCTGCTCAGGAGGCAGCGCCTGGAGCGATACGGTGCGTTTCGAATCGGCATCCGAATGCTGCCAGGCAGGGATGATCGAGGTCGCCTCATCGAAAGCCTCGGGCACGGTGGCCTGCGCCCCGTTGCCGGGCGAGGTGCCCGACGGCCAGCGGAGCATCGTCGCCCGCGTGGGATCGGTCGTCGTGGCTTCGGCGGCTGGAGCCTCTGCCGCTTGCGCAGCTGGCTCAGGTTCGGCGAATGCGACGGGCTCGGGTTCAGCGGCTGCCACGACCGGTTCGGCCGCGTCTGCCTCGGTTTGCTCACTCTGCATCCAAGGGCCCGCGGGGGCGACCGGCTCAGGTTCCGGTGCGGGCTCGGGCTCCGACGCGACAACGGGCTCAGACTCAGGTTCCGGTACCAGCTCGGGCTCTGACGTGACAACCGGTTCAGGCTCTGGTTCGGCGGATGGCGGTTGCTCC
>DATHDR010000376.1:0-8737 GCA_035318965.1 Verrucomicrobiia bacterium
CGGCCAGTGCGAGCGGAACCCCGAAGAATCGGGAGCCGAGGCCGGCCAGGACCAGGCCGCTCGCCACCGACACCAGGAGGAACAGGTCATGTTCCGCCAGCAGGCGTCGCAGCAGCCACGGAAGCAGGAAGGCGGCAGCCGCAGCGATCGCCACAAACGCAATCACACCGAGCGCCGACACGATGCCGGAGCGTCCGCCCAGGCCGACGACCGTGAACAGCACGAGGGCGGAGGTGACGCCAACCAGGTCCTGGATGAGGCTCCACCCCAGCAGCTCCTCGTCGGTGGCTGCGTCGGTCGTGCGCATCCGGCTGCGGGTGATGTTGACGACGACGACGCTCGAGGACATGGCGATCGACAGCCCCACGATCGCGGCTCCGGCCGGGTTCATCCCCAGCGCGATGCAGACCACGGCGGAGACGACCCACGTGATCAACACCTGCAGCGGCGAGAGCAGCAGGAGCTTGCGGCGCTCGCGAGCGAGTCTGAGCGGGTTGATCTCGATGCCGACCTCGAACAGCAGCAGCACGACACCGATGTCCGCGAGGACCGCCAGCTGCTCTCGATTGGCCACATAACCGGGGGTGAAAGGCGAGACCGCCACCCCGACGACGAGGTATCCGATTACAGCCGGGAGGCCCACGCGGCGGGCGAGCTTGCCGGCCAGTGCCGCCAGGAGTAGGAGCAGGCCCAGCTCCAGTACGGCCGGCGCGGTGTGCTCCACGGGCCGGAGAATACTTCACGACCCATGCCTGTACTGGACTGGAAGCCCGCGCGCGTGCCCGAGAGGGTCCCGCTGGAAGGAGCCACCGTGATCCTCGAGCCGATCGACCCGTCTCGACACGCAGCTGCGCTTTTCTCGTCCTCAAAGGACGCGCCGGAGCTGTGGAAACACCTCGCCTACGGACCCTTCAAAGACCAGGAAGAGTTCACCAGGTGGCTGCAAGACCGTGCCGCGACAGACGACCCGCTGTTCTACGCGCTGGTCGACCGGGCAGCCGGCGAGGCGCACGGGATGGCGAGCTACCTGCGCATCGAACCGCAGCATGGGGTGATCGAGATCGGGCACATCTGGTTCGCCCCGGCCCTGCAGCGCACGCGCCAGGCAACCGAAGCGATCTTGGTGCTGGCCCGTCACGCCTTTGACGACCTGGGCTACCGCCGCCTCGAGTGGAAGTGCGACTCGCTGAACGGCCCGTCACGCCGCGCCGCCGAGAGGTTTGGGTTTACTTACGAGGGCATCTTCCGGCAGCACATGATCACAAAGGGTCGCAACCGGGACACCGCCTGGTACTCGATCACCGACGGCGAGTGGCCGTCACGGCGCGCAGCGTTCGAAGCCTGGCTCGCGCCCGAAAACTTCGACCCGGATGGCAGGCAGCGCCGATCCCTGGCGGAATACAGATCTCGCTCCAGTGATAAAAGTGATTGACATGGCTGCGACCAAAGAAGCGATTGAAACCGCGCTGCAGCGCGGGCACACGATCGAAATCACGACCAAAGGAAGGCAAAGCGGGAAGCCGCGCAGGCTCGAGATCGTGTTTCACAACATCAACGGCCGCATCTACATCAGCGGTATTCCGTCGCCAAACCGGCGAAGCTGGCTCGCCAATCTGGATGCCGATCCGCACATGACCTTTCACCTGAAGGGCAAGACCCGTGCCGACCTTCCGGCCACCGCGCGCGTCATCGATGAGGAGGCGGAGCGTCGAGAGATCCTTCCTTACGTCGCACGCAACTGGGGCCGCACGGACATCGAGAAGATGGTCCGCGAAAGCCCGCTGATCGAGGTCACGTTCTAGCCTCAAATTCCGCGTTTTTGGTGCCAAACGTGCGCCTCCCGGCGCGGAATTCCGCATTTTTCCCGCCAACCCGCGAAGCCCTCCCGGGCCCCGAACCGCGAGCCCTCGCCCGGCGCTAGCTGCAGCCCGTTGTCGCTCCGCAGTTCAGGCACTTGTAGCACGAGCCTGAGCGCACGGTGATCGCGCCGCAGTCCGGGCAGGCCGGAGCGTCGGTGTTGACGAACGCAATCTTCTGAACTCCGCCGCCACCGTTCCCGTTCGTGGTCGGCTGCGCGATGACCTTCAGCTCGGTCGGCGTCGAGACCGGCCGGGCGTTGTCAGCCTTCGTCGGCGGCGCAGGCACAGGCGCAGGGTCGCGCCGCACGATGCCAACCTCGTCCTGCTCGTCCACCGTGAAGAAGTGGCTCGCCATCCAGCGGAAGATGTAGTCCACGATCGACTTCGCGATCGGGATCTCCTTGTTCTTCGTGAACCCTGACGGTTCGAATCGCATGTGGCTGAACTTGTCGACCATGAACTTCAGCGGCACGCCAAACTGCAGCGCGTAAGACGTCTGCGTCGCGAAAGCGTCCATCAGGCCTGAGATCGTCGAGCCCTCCTTGGCCATGGTCACGAACAGCTCTCCGGGGGTCCCGTCGTCGAACAGCCCGACGGTCAGGTAGCCCTCATGGCCCTGGATGTCGAACTTGTGCGTGACGGCCTTCCGCTCGTCCGGTAGCTTGCGCCGCATCGCGCGGTACTCCACTTCGGCCGGAGCCGCAGCCTTCTTCTCCTTGTCGAGCGAGGTGGACAGAGGCTGCGAGCGCTTGCAGCCATCGCGGTAGATCGCGATGCACTTGAGCCCGAGCTTCCAGGACTCCATATAGGTCTGCTGGATGTCTTCCGCCGTCGCGTCGGTGGGCAGGTTCACGGTCTTGGACATCGAGCCGGAGATGAACGGCTGGACCGCAGCCATCATCCGCACGTGGCCCATCGGCGCGATCGAGCGAGAGCCGTTGACCGGCTTGAAAGCGCAGTCGAAGACCTTGAGGTGCTCTTCCATCAGGTGCGGAGCGCCTTCGATCGTGTCGTTCTCGTCGATGTACTCGACGATCTCCTTGACGCTCTTCTCGTCGTAACCCAGCTTGCGCAGCGCAGCGGGGACGGTGGTGTTGACGATCTTCAGCAGTCCGCCGCCGACGAGCTTCTTGTACTTGACCAGCGCGAGGTCGGGCTCGATGCCGGTCGTGTCGCAATCCATCATCAGCCCGATGGTTCCGGTTGGAGCGAGGACGGTGGCCTGCGCGTTGCGATAGCCGTGGGCGCGGCCGAGCTTGACCGCCTCGTCCCAGGTCTCGCGAGCGGCGTCAACCACATCCGCGGATTCCGGTGACGTGCTCAGCTGGTGCGCCGCCTGGCGGTGCTTCTCCATCACGCGCAGCATCGGCTCGCGGTTCTTGGCGAACTCGCTGAACGGACCTTTGACCTGCGCCATCCGCGCCGACTGTGCAAATGCGCGTCCGGTCATGATCGCGGTGATCGCGCCGGCGAAGCGGCCGCCCTCTTCGGAGTCGTAGGCGAGGCCCATCGACATCAGAAGCGCGCCCAGGTTGGCGTACCCAAGACCCAGCGGGCGAAGCGCCTCGGAGTTCTTGGCGATCGCCGGAGTGGGGTAGGAGGCACGGGAGACGATGATCTCCTGGCCGGTGAAGCAGATGTCGACCGCGCGCCGGAACTGGTCGACGTCGAACCTCCCCTCTTCGTTCTGGAACTTCATCAGGTTGAGCGAGAGCAGGTTGCACGCGGTGTCATCGAGGAACACGAACTCGCTGCACGGGTTGGTCGCGTTGATGCGGCCCGTGTTCGGCACGACGTTCCAGTCCTGGCTGGTGGTGTCGAACTGAAGCCCGGGATCGCCGCAGATCCAGGTCGCTTCGGCGATCTCACGCCACAGGTCGCGCGCCTTGTAGGTGTCAACAACGCGGCCGTCCACGACCGCCTTCGTCTTCCACTCCTTGTCGCCGTCCACCGCTTCCATGAACTCGTCGCTCACGCGGACCGAGTTGTTGGCGTTCTGGAACTGGACCGAGTCGTAGGCACCGCCGGTGACGTTGAACCCGACGTTGTAGCCGGCCTCGATCAATGCCCAGGCCTTCTTCTCCTCCTCCGCCTTGCAGCGGATGAATTCGAGGATGTCCGGGTGGTCGGCGTTGAGGATGACCATCTTGGCCGCGCGGCGGGTGGTTCCGCCTGACTTGATCGAGCCGGCGAACGAGTCGTAGCCCTTCATAAAGGAGACGGGACCGGACGCGGTGCCACCGCCGGACAGCTGCTCCTTTGACGAGCGGAGCACCGAGAGGTTGGTGCCGGTGCCGCTGCCGAACTTGAAGAGCATGCCTTCGGTCTTGACCAGCTCGAGGATCGACTCCATCGAGTCCTGCACCGAGTTGATGAAGCACGCCGAACCCTGCTGGGCGCGGCCGGGCACGCCGATGTTGAACCACACTGGGCTGTTGAAGGAGGCCTGCTGCGTGACCAGGAGGTACCGCAGCTCCTCCGACCAGTTCTCGGCGTCTTCCTCGCTCGCGAAGTAGCCGCCCTCGCGTCCCCAATTCGCCAGCGTCTCGACGACGCGGTTGATGAGCTGTTTGACGCTGGTCTCCCGCTCAGGGGTGCCGAGACCGCCCCGGAAGTACTTCTGAGCGACGACGTTGATCGCCAGCTGCGACCAGGAGCGGGGAACCTCGACGTCCTTCTGCTCGAAGATGACCTGGCCCTTCTCGCCGGTTATCGCTGCGGTGCGCCGCTCCCACTCGACGAGGTCGAACGCGTGGCTGCCTGCGGGTGTGAAGTAGCGACCAAAGCGAAGGCCGCTCGACGCTGCTTTGGCTTTCTTGGGGGCCCGGGTGAGGTCGGCAATGTTTTTGGCCATCTTCTTTAGAGAACGCCTCCTTGAATCATCCCCGGTGAGGGTTTATTTGAACCGCGGTTGCTGGGACGTGGGGTGGGTCGATGAACTTGTACGTTTGGGGATGGAAGAGGCCCCAGAGCATGCCCGCCACTTATGCCCCAGGGCCTCGATCTAACGCCCTGAATGATACGAGCCGACTTTTGGCTTGTCAAGACCCAAAACACAATATGTTCGGCCTTGATAAGCCTTTACCCCCAACATGTTGGTGGATTACCTGTGGATATCTCTGCTCCCGAATTGGGCACAGGGTGCGCAAGGACTGTGGGAAAGTGTGCAAAACCGGCCTATTGAACTGATTCGACCAGGGCGAGCTGGGCGCTGTCTGTGGATATCCCTTCGGGGGCCGTTTCCGTCATCTGGACGCTCTGGGCCGAGGCCCGGATCCGCGCCGAGACCTGCTTGCCCTCTCCGTACGCGTTCTGGAGCATCGTGACCGCGCGCTGGAGCTTGTTCTCGAGCACGGTTTCCAGTGTGTCAAGGTGGCGCTCGACGTCGATCAGCGCCGACTGGAGCTTTTCCATGTCGACCGTCCGGGCGAACTGCAGGTGCAGCTGGTACAGGGTGAGCAGGTAGGGGAGCGCCATCGCGTAGCCGACGACCATCACGTGCCGCTTGTGAGCGCCGACGATCGCTCCGCGGCACACGTCGTAGGCCGCGTCGGGGATCACCGCCAGCGCAAAAGGCGACGTCGTCGCCGGGTCGATGTACTGGCTCACCTCGCGCACCCGGCGTTCGACCTCGCGTTCGACCTGGCCGGTGAGCTGCGCTCGGCGCGTCGCGTCGAGCGACGGATCTGCCAGCTGCTCCAGCGCCCCGCTCGAGACCCACTTCGAGTCCATCGGCAGGAGCTTGCCCCCGGGAAGGCGTAGCGCCAGCTCGACCACCTTGCCGCCGACCCACACGTTGCGCTGGAGCATCTCGGGCGGGAGGTGCCGTAGCGCCTCCTCGAGGATGTTCTCGCCGGCCGCGCCGCGAGTGGAGCTGCCCGCGATGACGCTCTCCAGCCGCCGCAGGCTGGCTCGAGCCTCCTCTTCCACCGGCTGCCGGGCGGAGAGGGCTGAACGGAGCCCTTCCACAACAGACTGGGTCTGGGACAGGCGCTCGCGCAGCTCGGCCGCCTGGGACCCCTGCGCCTGCCCGCCGGCCTCGAGCCGGACCTTCAGCTCGGCGACGTCGCGAGCCTGCCCGTCCGCGCGGCGGACGAGGTTCCAGACGAGGAACGCCACCCCGCCCATCAGCGCCAGGAGGCATACAAGTAGAAGGGCGAACAAGAGTTCGAGCAACGACATCTTGCGCATTGTAGTCCGCGAAAGGGGTATAGACAAGCCTGTTAACCTGATGAAAATGGCCGCCCAAGAACCCGTTTCGGAGCTCGAGCAGGCGCCCGACCGCATCCCGCTGGAAGAGGTCTACATGCGCATGGCCGAAGAGCTCGCCAAGCGGTCGACCTGCGCCCGCCTGCAGGTCGGGAGCGTGATCACCACGGCCGACCTCACGCAGGTTCTGGGCATCGGCTACAACGGCAACGCCCGGGGCCTGCCTAACCGCTGCGATTCGACGCAGCCGGGAAACTGCGGCTGCATTCACAGCGAGCAGAACGCGCTGATCAAGGCCGGCGCGGGACTGCCCGGCAAGGTGATGTTCGTCAGCGCCTCGCCCTGCGTGATGTGCGCCAAGATGATCATCAACACCAACGTCGGGCGCGTCTACTACCGTGAGGCGTACCGCGACCCGGCGGGTCTGGATGTGCTCCGCCAGGGTGGCGTGGAGGTCGTCCACTACAACCAGTGGAAGGACCGCTGGCGCTAATCCCAGCCTGATTCCGCGCGTTTGGCGCCAAAGCGCTCTTAAGGCTCGATCATTCGGCTCTTTTGGCGCCCCAAGCGCAAAACCCTTACCGCTCGATCTCCCAACCGCTCTCTGTTTGCACCATTTTCGGCTCGACGATCGGCACCTCTTTCAGCTGCGCCGCACGCGAGAACAACTTTGCCGAGCCGGGCTCTGAAGCCACCGATTCGAGCACCTCGCGCGTGGCGTAGACCAGAGTCACGTCCGGACTGGTCAGCGCCCGATCGGGCGTGATCCACAGCCAGTCCGACACCTCACCCTCTTGCGGCCGCACCACCTGGTCCGCCGGCATGCGCGCGAGAAAAAAGCGCGCATCGTACCGGCGTCGCAATAGCGCCGGGGTGACCCACCTCGCGAACATCACCAGGTGATCGAGCGCCGGCTCCAGCCGCAGCTCGCGCAATGCCTCGCCGAAAGTCTTTCCGCCCTCGACGATCGACCGCACTCCATCGCACTCCTCCTGCCCGGCGAACCGCCCGCCCCGCCGCGCCAAGAGCACACCGACCTCTTCGAAGGTCTCCCGGACCGCAGCCATGCGGATCTCGTCGCCCCAACCCATGTCGTCGCCGTGCACGGTGCCTCCGGGAAAAACGTAGGCGCCTGGGGCGAAGTCCGCCCCTCCCGGGCGCTGGACGAGCAGCAGCTCCCACGGACGATCCCCACGGACCAGCAGCACCGTCGCCGAAGGGCGCGGGACCACGGGCGGCCCAGTGTTGATCGCCCCAGGCGGCAGCATCTGACTAGGATGCGGGAGTGGACCTTGGCATTGCCGGCAAGGTCGCGCTCGTCACCGCCGGCACGCGCGGAATCGGACTCGGCATCGCGCAAGCGCTGGCCAACGAAGGAGTACGCGTGGCAGTCGCCGCGCGAACCGAGAGCGACGTAAAACGCACGGCGGCTGCTCTGAAAGGAGTCGGCATCGTCGTCGACCTGATGACCAAAGAGGGGACTCGGCGCTCCGTGAAGGAGACCGAGGCGGCGCTGGGCCCGATCGACATCCTCGTCAACAACCTGGGCCTTCGCGCCGGCAGCTCCTGGAGCGACACCGGCACCAAGGAATTCGAGATCGCTTTCAACGGCAACGTGGCGGTCAGCGTGCGGATGACCCAGCTGGTGCTGCCCGGCATGCTGCTGAGAGGGTGGGGACGCATCATCGCCGTCACGTCCGTGTGGGGCCGGGAGACCGGTGGAGCGCCCGCGTACAACGCCGCGAAAGCGGCGGAGATCAGCTTCGTCAAGTCGCTGGCCAAGGAGGTTGCCGCCAAAGGTGTCACGGTCAACGCCGTTGCCCCCGGCTCGATCCTCTGGAAGGGCGGCGGGTGGGATCGCCGCCAGCATGCCGACCCCAAAGGCATGGCGGAGTTCGTCCACCAGGAGATGCCTCTGGGTCGTTTCGGGACAGTCGAGGAAGTCGCCAGCGTGGTGAGCTTCATGTGCTCGCAGCAGGCGAGCCTGGTGAACGGTGCTGTGATCGCGGTCGATGGGGGTCAATCGCGGTCCGGCATCTGACCGTTGCCCTGTGCCTGGTCCTTGTCGCCGCCTGCTCGCAAACGCCGCCGCAGCCGGCATCCAGCTCCAAGACGCTCGATGGCATTATCGGCGCCGCCGCGTACCGCATCGAGGTGCCGTCCGGATGGAACGGCACACTCTTCCTGTACAGCCACGGGTACGTCCCCCCGGGCGGAGACAAGGTCGCTGTCGCTGCGCCCGGAGTCGATGCCACGGCATGGCTGCTCCTCCATCACTTCGCCATCGCGGGTTCCTCTTACAGCTCGAACGGGTGGGCGCTCGAGGACGCCTTCAACGACCAGGTCGCCCTCCTCGACTATTTCGACCAGCACGTCGGCAAGCCGAAGCGCGTGATCGCGTGGGGCCATTCCCTGGGCGGCATCGTCACGGCCGGGTTGATACAGCTCTATCCGGACCGGTTTACGGCCGCCATGCCGATGTGCGGCGTTCTCGCCGGTGGCATCGCGACCTGGAACGCCGAGCTCGACGCCGCATATGCGTTTCGGACTCTGTTCGGCCCGGCCTCGAACCTGCAGCTCGTCCACATCACCGATCCGGTGGCCAACCTTCAGCTCGCGCTGGATCTGTTTACACAAGCGGCGTCGACGCAGGCCGGCCGGGCGCGCAT
>DATHDR010000377.1:0-5923 GCA_035318965.1 Verrucomicrobiia bacterium
CAAGAAGAGGACGTAGATCAATGAAGCGACTGTGGGCGCCGTGGCGCATGGAGTACATCGGCGGCGAGCAGAAACCGGGCTGCCTGTTCTGTCGCGTGATCGAGCATCCCGACGACCCCGACGCCGACCTCGTCGTCTGGCGCCCCCAAGACGCGCTCGTGATGCTGAACAAGTTTCCGTACAACCCCGGCCACACGATCGTGGCCCCGCATGCCCACGTGCCTGGGTTGGAGAACCTCGACGATGAGCAGACCACCCACCTGATGCGCGCCCTGCGCAAGACCATCGACGTGCTCCGAAGCGAGCTTCATCCCGAAGGCTTCAACATCGGGGCCAACATCGGACGCGCGGCGGGCGCCGGGATTCCCGACCACGTGCACCTTCACGTGGTGCCGCGCTGGAACGGCGACACCAACTTCATGCCCGTGATCGACGACGTCAAGATCGTCAACGAGTCTTTGGAGAAGACCGCCGCGAAGTTGAAAGAGGCGTTCGCAAAAAGGTGACCTTGCCTCCGACGATGGTCGCCGCCACGCCGGATTCGTCAACGACTGTCAGGTCGCACAGCTTTCCCGCTCGCAACGAGCCCGCGTCCTTTTCCATTCCGACCGCGTAGGCAGCGCCGGCTGTGTAGGCGCGCAGCGCCGCGGCGCGAGATACAGCGAGCTCGGGGTGCCATTTCGCTTTTCGCCGCCACACTGTCGCGGCTTCAATGCCGGCCAGCGGGTCAGCCGTCTCCACCGGCGCGTCCGAGCCGAAGGCGAGCCTCGCACCAGCCTGGGCAAGCGCGCCCCACGCGTAACTGTGTCCCGTGACCCGCGGCCAGTTCTCATCCGCCAGCTCGCGGTCCGCGACTGCATGGATCGGCTGCATGGAGGCGATCACTCCGATGCGTTCAAACCGCTTTATATCTTTCGGGTCCACGCACTGCGCGTGCTCGATGCGCGGCCGCCAGTTGGGCCCTGCCTGGCGGCGCGGAGCCAGCGCGTCGAGCGCCCTCCGCACGGCGCCGTCGCCGATCGCATGCAGGCAGACGTTGAGCCCGGCGCGAGCGGAGCGATCGACCAGGTCCACCAGGTCCGCGTGGGTCAGTCGTGGCGTGCCGGAGCCGTCGAGCATCTCCGCGGTGCGGCTGCCCAGCGATCCATCAAGAAACGCCTTCACGCCCCAGATGCGGATCCACTCGTCGCCCCAGCCGGACCGCACGCCCATCCGCTCCGCGTGCGGCAGATCCGCGAGTGGAAGGTTGTAGCTGATTCGAACCGGCAGTTGCCCTCGTGACCGCAAGCGCTGCCACGAGCCGAAAGCTCGCGCCGTGTCCATCGAGTGGACCGCCGTCAGGCCAAAGGCGGCCAGCTCTCCGAGAGCTCGTGACATCGCGCCGTCCAGCTGCGCTTCATCGGGTCTCGGAATCAGGTCCGCAACGAGCTGCATCGCAGTTTCGCGAAGGATTCCAGCCGGCTCGCCGCGCTTGTCGCGATCGATCAGGCCGCCTGGCGGATCCACGGTGGTCCGATCGATGCCGGCGCGCTTCAGCGCGGCGCTCGATACCCACGCCGAATGCCCATCCTTGCGCCACATGAATGCCGGACGCCCGCCGGCCGCCTCGTCGAGCCGCCGCCGCGTCGGAAAGGATTGGTCCCCCCACCGGTCGTTGTACCAGCCGGCTCCAAGCACCCACGCATCATCCGGAAGCTCTGCCGACCACGATTTGATCCGCGCGAGCGTTTCCTCGAGCGTTGCCGCGCCTTCCAGGTCGACGATCAAACGGCGATCTGCCAGGCCCTCGAGGTGGATGTGCGCATCGATGAGACCCGGCCACGCCCGACCGCGAAGGCGAACTACCTCCGCGCGCCGGCCCGCCGCCGACCGGGCGCCCTCGCCAACCGCCAGGATCCTCCCGTCGACGCCCGCCGCAACCTCCGGGTCACAACCCGCGAAGAGCGTGGGTTGGATCACAGGCCGTAGGTCTTGGCGATGATCTCCTTCATGATCTCGTCCGTCCCGGCGCCGATCCGCGCCAGGCGGGCGTCGCGCCACGCGCGCTCGACCGGGAACTCCCGCATGTAGCCGTGTCCGCCGAGGATCTGGATCGCCTCGTCGGCGACGTCGCACGCGACCTGCGTCGCCAGCAGCTTGGCCTGCGAGATCTCGCGCACCGGATACTCACCCTGGTCCCACTGCTTCGCGGTCTGGTAGACGAATGACTGGACCGCCGCGATTTTCGTGCCCATGTCGACGAGCTTGTGCTTGATCACCTGAAAGCTCGAGACCGACTGCCCGAACGCCTGCCGGTTGCGCGCGTACTCCATCGTGTACTCGAACACTCGCGCCGCACCGGCGATGGCCCCGGCTGCGGTGATCATTCGCTCGCCCTGGAGCTCCCACATCAGGTTCTTGAACCCTTCCCCTTCCTCACCGATGAGGTTGGCGACAGGGACGCGGCAGTTTTCGAACAGCAGCTCGGCCGTGTCGGATGAGTGCATGCCCAGCTTTTCCAGCGTCCGCGTGACCTCGAACCCGGGCGTGCCTTTCTCGATGACCAGGAGGTTGAATCCCTTGTGGCCGCGCTCGTGCTCGGCCTTCGTCACGACCAGGGCCCAGTGGCAGCGAGCGCCGTTGGTGATGAAGATCTTGCGACCGTTGACCACGTAGTGATCGCCTTCACGCCGCGCGACGGTTTTGATCCCGGCCACATCCGACCCGGCGTCCGGCTCGGTGATCGCAATGGCGGCGATCTGCTCCCCTCGGATGGCTGGCGCCAGCCACTTCCGCTTCTGCTCTTCTGTGCCGAATTTGAACACGGGCGGCGTTGCCATCTCGGTCTGGACGGCGACCGCCATGCCCAGGCCACCGCAGCCGACCCTGGCCATCTCCTCGGAAAGGACGATGGCCGAGAAGTAGTCGCCGCCCTGGCCACCGTACTCGGCCGGGTAGCGGAGGCCGAGGAAGCCAAGCTCGCCCAGGCGTTTGAAAATCGAGTCTGGGAAGGTCTTCTCCTCCCACTCCTCGAGGTGCGGGCGAACCTCCTTGTCGAGGAACTTGCTGATGTGCAGGCGCAGCTCTTCGTGGGCGTCGCTGAAGTACATCGGGGTGAGTTTAGGCTCGGACGGGGCCACGGCAGCTTACGGTATGATTCCCGGGCCCTCGTTGGGCGGGTAACCCCCTTCAAAAAATCATTCGTGTCTGGGAGTTGGATTGGGCTCGGTAATCAAGAAGCGGCGCAAGAAGATGCGCAAGCACAAGCACAAGAAGATGCTTAAGAAGACTCGCTGGGCTCGGCGTGCCCACGCGTAGGCGGCGCGTCCGCGCAGTAGGATAAGTCGGCTGATGGGCACCTGGATCGTCATCGGGATCGTCGTCCTGATCGTCCTCTGGCTGGTCCTCACCTACAACGGCCTGGTCACGGCGCGAAACCGCACCCAGGAGGCGTGGTCCGAGATCGACGTCGAGCTGAAGCGCCGCCACGACCTCATTCCGAACCTCGTCAACACCGTCCAGGGCTACGTCACCCACGAGCGCGGGACGCTCGAGGCGGTGACCAACGCCCGCGCTGCCGCCGTCGCGGCGGGCGCCACCGGCGACCAGGCGAAGATCGGGCCGGCCGAGAACGTGTTGACTCAGAGCCTCCGCAGCCTCTTCGCGGTGTCCGAGAACTACCCCGAGCTGAAGGCGATCACCGCCTTCACCAACCTCCAGGAGACGCTGACCGCCACCGAGGACAAGGTCGAGTTCTCGCGACGCTTCTACAACGGCAACGTGCGGGACTACAACATCAAGCTGCAGACCCTCCCGACGTCGCTCATCGCGGGCGTCCTCGGCTTCAAGCCGTTCGCCTTCTTCCAGGCCGACGAGGGCGACCGCGCCGTGCCGCAGGTCAACTTCCCACCGACGTCCGCCTCGGGCCCGCCGCCGGCGCTCGGCTCCTCGGGGCCCCCGACCCAGAGCTAACCACCGGCCCGAGCCCAGTCCGCGGCAAACCGCGCCGCGTACGCCGCCACCGCGCCGACGTCACCCGTCTCGATGTCGAGCTCGTGGTTGACGCCCAGCCCACTCAGCGTCCAGTTCGCCGAGCCAACGACCAGCTCGTCGTCGAACAGCCCGATCTTCGCGTGCAGCAGCACGCCGCGAGGCACCGGATACCAGCGAACCTCCACCCCGCCTGCGCGCAGGACTGCATATCCGTGCACGTTGTAGGCCTGGTTCGGATCCAGCAGCACCCGCACCGTCACGCCTCGGCGGTGCGCGTCGACAAGCTCAGCAATCACCTGTGGGTCGGTCAGCGTGTACACCTCGGCGAGCACCTGACGCACGGCATGGATCAACGCCTTCTCCAACATCGAGCGGATCTCCGCCCCCGGCGCGGTCTGCGCCACCTCGCCGGCCAGCGCCGCCAACGGCGACGGCCGGCCGCCGGCGAGGTTCCAGTCCTGGTCAAAGATCTGAACCAGACGGTCGACGTCGACCGCGACTCTGGTCTCCAGGACGTAGTCGTGGTTGTGGTCGCTGTGCTTGCCCCAGTTCATGCCGCCGACCGCAGCCTCTTCATCAACAATGAGCAACTTCACGTGATCGATCTGGTGCCGCCCGTCGTCAACCGGGTAGACCCTCTGCGGCACCCCGAGAGAATCGAGGACCGCGGCGGAGCTGCGACTCGCCCCGACCGTGGGATCGGTGATCACCCTCACCCCTACGCCTCGGCCCACCGCCTCGCCGAGCTGCACCAGCACATCCTCCCTGCCGAGCTCGTACATCTCGACGAGCACCCGTACCCGCGCCGACCCGATGAGGTCTCCCACCAGCTGGAAGATGCTCGCGTCCTGCCACAGGCGAACCGGACCACCAGAGCTCGCAATCGCCGGCACCGGATGGGCCGGGCTCGAGCAGCCAACCAGGGAAAGGAGGAGAAGCAGGCAGGCCACTCGAACCACAGCGACGCAAAACTACCGAGTCGCAAACGAAAGAAGAACCCCGCCTGTTAAGGCGTTAGGTCAGCTCGACCTTCATCCCCGGCCGCGCGCCAAGCAGCTTGTCCGCGCGCGTCTCGCGCACGGCCACCTCCAGGTAACCCATGCTCCCGACGTAAACGAAAGGCTCGTTCGGCCGCCCCTCTGAATATGTGGTCGCCGTCGCCGTGATGTCGTGGTTGTGAATCCGCATTCGACGCGCAGGCGGCTTCAAGTTCGTGACCAGGTTGCCGAAACCATCCACCCACAGCACGCGCGGCCCAGCGTCGGGCAGCGCCAGCGGTGGATCGGTCGGCGGTCCAAGCGATTCAAGCGGCACGCCCGACGCCAGCGCCGCCGCGGCCGGCGCGAACACGTCTCGACCTTCAAATGTCGGTGCGCCATGCGGCCTCGGCGCGAGCTCGATCGTCTTCTGCAAGCCGACCTCGTCGATGACGATCCCGAACAGCCCGTTGTCCGGGCCGATGTAGAAGCGCCCACCGGCCTGCACGATCAGCCGGCGCCGCGAGCTCCCGACCCCCGGATCGACGACCGCAAGGTGCACCGACCCGCCTGGGAAATGCCGTGTACCCGCGAAGAGCATGAACGCGCCGGCCGAGACGTCGAACCGCGGGACCTCGTGGCTCACATCCACCAACACCGCGTTCGGGCAGCCCGCCAGCACCATCGCCTTCATCGCCGCCACCAGCGGCGAACCAGAGCCGAAATCGGTGGTGAAGGTGACTAGCGGCGGCCGGTCGAGAGCGTCCGGGCTACCAGTACCTCGTCTCTTTCCAGGGGTCGGCCTCGTCGTGATACCCACGCTGCTCCCAGAAACCAAGCCGGTTGCGTTCCATGAACTCTAGCCCGCGCAGCCACTTGGCCGACTTCCAGAAGTATTTCGAGGGCACGAACAGGCGCAGCGGCCAGCCATGCTCGGGTGTGAGGTCTTCGCCGTTCCAGGCATAGCAAAGAAG
>DATHDR010000378.1:0-20697 GCA_035318965.1 Verrucomicrobiia bacterium
TTCAGGCGGCGCCTCCGGAGCAGGCGCCGGGGGATTTGTGGTCGTTGCCGCGGCAGGGGGCGCCTCGTAAGACGGCGTCCTGGGCGGAGCCTCCGACCACGTCGGTACCGCGCTTGGGGTCGGTTCTTGCGCCGGTGGCGCCGGAGCCGCCGGCTGCGGTGGTGCAGTGAAGGTTGGGGGCGGAATCGCCGGATAGGTCTGTAGGTCGCGCGGTGGCGCGTCGTACGAGACGGGTGCACGGATTGGTGTTTCATCGCGCGGCACCGGCGGCACATAGGGCGCCGGGATGGGAGTGGAGGGTGGGGCGGGTGCGGGAGGTTGCTCCGGCGCAGCTGCCTGGTCGGGTAGGAACGGGGTCACGCCAGGCATCTCGCGGCCGCCCGCTCGCAGCGCCAGCTCGGACTGCGCCGCGACCATCCGATCCGGCGCGAGCATGGCCGCCGCCATCTCTCGCAGCGCGCCCTGTGCTCGGTCCGCCGCGGGGCCCATCGCGCCGCTCGCCATCGACCGCATCGTCACGACCAGACCGGGAGGGATGTTGGGCGGCGCGGGAGCGCCGGCGGGGTCGACGCCAAAGGCGGCGCACACGGCCATGCCGCACGAGCGCACATCGGCGCGCAGATCGCTCTGGGCTGGTGCTCCGCGCACGGCGGCGGCCGGATGTCCCGCCAGCCTCACGTCGCCGTTCCCGGTGACGCGAATGGCGGTGGCGCCAAAGCCTCCCATTGCGACGCCGGCCTCGTGCAGCGCGGCCACGCCTGAGAGCACCGCCGTTCCGAGCGCAGCTGCGGCCGGCGGCGTCAGCGGACCGCGCGAGAGGATGGTGCTCAGGGGTGTCCCCTCGTTGGGCTCCACGGCGACCCAGATGCCGTTGGGGTCGGTGCCCCAGGCCAGAATTGGGGAGAGCGCAGGGTGCCTGTGCTCGGCGAGCCTTTGAATGCGCGGGATCGCAGCCGCGGCCTCAGCCGCGGGCACTGGAATCTCGTGGACCACCGCCGGCTTTCCGTTTTTGAGCACGGCTTTCCACCCTTGGCCCGCGCCAGGCGCCACGAGTTCGATCAGCCGCGGCTTCGGCTCACTCTCCGGCATCAAGGGTGCATGGTACCCTTGCGGACCGTGGCATATATCATCGTGCAGCCGTGTGTCGGGGTCAAAGACGCCTCATGCGTAGAGGTGTGCCCGGTGGACTGCATCCACACCGACGACAAGGCCGACATGTACTACATCGACCCCGATGAGTGCATCGATTGCGGCGCTTGCGTCGACCCGTGTCCCGTGGACGCGATCTTCCCCGAGGACGAGGTTCCGGAGCAGTGGCGCAATTTCATCACGATCAACGCTGACTACTTCAAAAACCGGCAGTAGAGCCTAATTGGGGCGGCATTCGGTAACCCTGGTTCCAGGGGACGGCGTCGGACCTGAGATCTGCGAGGCCACTGTCCGAGTTCTCGAAGCCACCGGCGTCGAATTCGAGTGGGACGTCCAGAAAGCCGGCGAAAGCGCCATCGCGGAGTTCGGTACGCCGCTTCCGGAACGCGTGCTCGCCTCCATTCGCAAAAACAAGGTCGCTCTCAAAGGTCCTATAACGACGCCGGTCGGCAGCGGGTTTCGCAGCGTCAACGTTGCGCTGCGACAGGAGCTCGACCTCTACGCGCTGGTGCGTCCGGTCAAGGCGTACAAGGGCGCGCGCAACCTGCGCGACGACCTCGACTTTGTCATCGTGCGGGAGAACACCGAGGACATCTACGCCGGTCTCGAGTTCGAACGCGGCACGCCCGACTGCGACCGCTTGATCGCTGAGATTTCAGGTTTGCTTAAGAAAAAGATCCGGCCGGACAGCGGGCTTTCGATCAAGCCCATCTCCATCAGCGGCTCCGAGCGGATCGTGCAGTTCGCCTTCGACTATGCGCGCAAGAACAAGCGGCGCAAGGTCACCGCCGTGCACAAGGCGAACATCATGAAGCACACCGACGGGCTCTTCCTGGCCGTCGCGCGCCAGGTCGCCGAGCGAAATTCCGACATCGAGTTCGAGGACCGGATCGTCGACAACATGTGCATGCAGCTGGTGCTGAGGCCAAAGGAATACGACATCCTCTGCTGCCCGAACCTCTACGGCGACATCATCTCCGACCTCGGAGCGGGCATGATCGGCGGGCTTGGGCTTGCGCCCGGCGCCAACATCGGAACGAACGGCGCTGTTTTCGAAGCGACCCACGGCAGCGCGCCGAAGTACACCGGCCAGAACAAGGTCAACCCGATGGCGGTGATGCTTTCAGCCGTTCTGATGCTGCGCCACCTCGAGGAGGAGCCCGCCGCGAACGCGATGGAAGGCGCGATCGCGCGGGTGATCGCCCTCGGCGAGAACGTAACGTACGACCTGAAGGAGAAGCGCAACGATCCAACTGCAGTTGGCACGACCCAGGTGGCGGACGCGGTCATCGCGCAGCTGAAAGCGGGGGCTTGAAGAAGGCCTCCGAGGACGTCCAGCGGCTCCGCCGTCTATGGGAGGAGCACGTTCACCGTCCCTTCCCGGACGCCAACAGCGACCCGAGATTGCAGGAGGTCGCCCTCTACTCTTCCTGGCTCGGCAGCATCGTCGAGGTGGCGCTGCCAAAGGGCGCGCTCGAGCCGAAGCACGCGGAGATGCTGAAGACGCGCCGAGCGGAGGGCAACCAGGTGCTGTTCCAGGCCGGCGGAGAGCTCGGAGAGCCGGTCAGGTCTTATGTCGCCCGATTGATCGCAATCGAGGGCCTGCTGGCACAATTGCCGGTCAAATGACGAGATTCGCTTCCCCCCTTGGGGGGAAGCTGGCGCATAGCGCCAGATGGGGGGGACGTGCCACTGGCATTGCGCTGGTGGCAGTTCTCACCGCCTGCAGCAGCGGCGCAGTCCCATTGGCCGGCGGCACCGCCGCCTCGAGCGTCAGGGCTCTGGTCTCCGCGCCCGACTTTTCCGACCAGCCGAACTTCGCCTTCCGCACGGGCCGGCCGCCGGCGCTGAGCCTGCAGGAGCTCTTCCACCCGAGCTACAACGTCCCGGTCGACCCGACCAAGATCCGCACCCTGCTCGTGACCGGCGACATCATCCCGGCGCGCGGCGTTAACTACTTCGCCACGCAGAAGAAGGATTTCCTCTGGCCCTTCCGGCCGACGGCGGACTACACGAAGAACGCCGACATCACGTACATCAGCCTCGAGTCACCGCTGTTCGCCGGCTGTCCCGTGAGCGCCGCCTCTAGCTTCACGTTCTGCGGTGACGCGCGTTTCGTCAACGGGCTGAACCTCATGGGAGCTGACGTCGCGAACCTCGCGAACAACCACCTCACGAACTACGGCGCGGAGGGGGTCACGGCCACCGACAAGCTGCTGAAGGATCACGGCATTCTCTCGTCGGGGCTCGGTCCGGTCGCCGTGATCGACGTGCGTGGCATCAAGTTCGGGTTCATCGGTTTCAACGGCGTCGGCAGGGCGATCGACCAGGTTGCCTTGAAGGCCGGCATCGAGCGGGCGCGGCAGCTGGCCGACATCGTCGTGGTGCAGTTTCACTGGGGCAAGGAGTACGAACGCCAGCCCAAGCCCGATCGCGGCGTGCCGACTCCGGACGATCCCGTGTTCATCGGCCGCGAGTCCATCGACTGGGGCGCCGACATCGTGATCGGCAACCACCCGCACTGGTACCAGGGCGTCGAGGTCTATCACGGCAAGCTGATCACCTACGCGCACGGCAACTTCGTCTTCGACCAGATGTGGTCGGAGGAGACGCGCGAGGGAATCATCGGCACGTACACGTTCTACGGAACCCAGCTCGTCGCCGCGTCATGGAAGGCGGTCCGCAGCTATGACTACGGCCAGCCAATTTTCATGAATCAGAAAGATTCGGCACAGGTGATCCAGACCATGGAAGCGGCCAGCGACGAGCTTGCGGCTCGCATGCACGAGCCCACGACGACGCCGGTGCCTTCGTATCCGCCCGCACTTCCTTACGCACCTGAACACGCCCCGGCGGGTTCGTCAGGTTAGAATCCAACCCGAAATTCACTAGGGGGTTCCCGCCGTCGCAGCTTACGTTCCAGAACAAGGGACCTCGCGGACGCGTGGCCGTCAGCGCCGCCGTCGTGAGCGAGTCAGGTTCGCCGTCGCCATCGGTCTCATCGCGGGCCTGACGTTGGTGGGCGTCCTGACAACTGGCATGATCGCCAAAGGCCACGCGTCGATCAACTTCACGCTGCAGCATGCCAATGCATCGGCGCCGGCGCCCACGGATCGCTTCACGTTCTCCAACTACTGGCTCGCCACCCATCCGCAGCCTGACCTCCCGATTCACGGACAGGCCGCATACCTGGTCGACCTGGACACGCGCATGGTCATGTGGGCGCGCGACCCCGAGACGATGCGTGCGCCGGCGAGCCTGACCAAGCTCATGACGGCGATGGTCGCGGTCGATAACGCCGGTTCGCTCGACCGCGTGGTCGAGGTGACGAAAGAGTCGACGCAGGTCATCCCGAGCGTGATGGGACTCTCGCCGGGTGAGAAGCTGACGCTGCGCCAGCTCATCGCTGGTCTTTTCCTGGACTCGGGCAACGATGCGGCCGAAGCGATCGCCCAGGGCATCGTGCCGCGAGACAGGTTCATCCGCCAGATGAACCAGAAGGCCGGGGCCATCGGGCTGACCGCGAGCCACTTCACCAACCCGAGCGGGCTGGACGCACCCGGCCACGCCATGTCGGCGCACGACATCGCTCATGTCGCTGCATACCTGGACAAGTACTACCCGGAGCTCGCGGCCATCGCCGCGACCAAGGACATCGCCATACCGGCCACCGCGGACCACAAGGCTTTTTACCCTCACAACATGAATCGCTTGATCGGGACCTACCCGGGCGCGACGGGCCTGAAGACCGGTCTCACCGACAACGCCGGCGGATGCATGGTGGCGACAGCGACCCGTGACGGCCGCCACCTGGTCGCAGTCGTGCTCAACGCCACGCTTCACTCGACCGACGACGCGGCGATCCTCCTCAACTACGGGTTCAGCCTCCGCACCGACGGCGCGTTCGGCGCGCTCTCGAGGCAGCCCGCCGCCTGATCCCGGACTCCAGTAGACCCTAGACTTCGGGGTCGTGGTTCGGCTCACCGGACTGACCGCCCTCGAGGTGCTGGACTCGCGCGGAAACCCCACCATCGCGGTCACCGCACACACAGACAGGGGAAGCGGGCGCGCCATCGTTCCGTCGGGCGCTTCCACGGGTGTCCACGAAGCCGTGGAGCTGCGCGACGGCGACCCCAAGCGCTACGGCGGCAAGGGCGTGCTGAAGGCGGTCGGCCACGTGACCGGGGAGATCGCCGAGCGCCTGCGTGGATTCGACCTTCTCGACCAGAAGGGCCTCGATCAAGCTCTCATCGAGCTGGACGGCACCCCGAACAAGGGCCGGCTGGGCGCCAACGCCATTCTGGGCACCTCACTCGCCGCGGCGCACGCCGCCGCACAGGCCAAGGGCGTGCCGCTGTACCGGTACCTGGGCGGCGACGGCGCGGCGACGCTCCCGCTGCCGATGGCCAACATCCTCAATGGCGGCGCGCACGCGGACACCTCGGTCGACCTGCAGGAATTCATGGTCTGCCCCGTCGGCGCGCCGACGTTCGCCGAGGGGATCCGCGCCGTGGCCGAGGTTTACCAGGCGCTCAAGAAAGTCTTGAAAGGACAGGGCCTCGCCACCGCAGTCGGCGACGAGGGTGGGTTCGCCCCGAACCTGGGCTCGAACGAGGACGCGCTCAAGCTCATCGTGGAGGGCATCCAGCAGTCCGGTTACCAACCCGGGCGCGACCTCGGGATCGCGCTCGACCCCGCCGCCAGCGAGTTCTACTCCGAAGGCAAGTACACGCTGAAAGGCGAGGGTCGCTCACTGGACGCTGCTGCCCTGGTTGGCCTCTATGCGGAGTGGGCGGCGCGCTATCCCATCGTCTCGATCGAGGACGGAATGGCCGAGGACGACTGGGAGGGCTGGCGCCTTTTGACCGAGAGCATCGGCAAGAAGGTCCAGCTCGTCGGCGACGACCTCTTCGTCACCAACGTCAAGCGCCTCAAGGAAGGGATCGAGAAAGGCGTGGCCAACTCGCTTCTGGTCAAGGTGAACCAGATCGGCACGCTGACCGAAACACTTGACGCGATCGAGCTGGCGCGCCAGGCGGGATACAGCTCGGTCATCTCCCACCGCTCAGGTGAGACGGAGGACACGACCATCGCCGACCTGGCTGTCGCCACGGGCGCTGGGATGATCAAGACCGGCGCGCCCGCGCGTTCCGAGCGCGTCGCGAAGTACAACCGCCTGCTCTTCATCGAAGCGGAGCTGGGCGAGGCTGCCGTTTACGCCGCTCGCAGCAAGCTAAGGTGACCCGGCCCCGAAGTTCCTTGCATCTTCGCGGCCTAGGCGGCCGGGCGCCGTCTCACCCCACGGAATCTGGCGATTCCGCGGGGACCCCGAGAGGGGCGCTGAAGCCGGCGTCAAGGGGCCCGGCGCTGCGTCGTTGCGCATCGACGGATGCGCTCCTCCTTGCGCCACCCTTTCCTTGGCTCCGGCCGCCGATGCCGCGAAATATGCGGCGGAACTCCGGGTCCGGTCACCTGTGAAACGGGCCTCGCGTGCGGTGCACGCCGGGCGCGACATCGCCGCACGGAGTCCGCTCGCGCCTGATCTCAGCCCGTCTGCCGTTCACGTCTACACCGACCTGGACGACTACGACGCGGTGGCCAAAGGCGAGCGGCCCGGCCACTACTACGGTCGCAACTCGAACAGCAATCGCGACATGCTGGAGCGGGCAGTCGCCGACCTCGAGCGTGGAGAGATGGGGCTCGCGACCGCCTCCGGCATGGCCGCGCTGCACGCCACGATGCTCGCCCTGGCGCCGAGACCCGCGACGATCGTCGCCACCCGCGAGCTGTACGGCGGAACGATGGCGCTGCTGCGCCAGGATTTCGAGCCGGCCGGGTACGAGATCAATTTCGTCGACCTGGGCGACCTCGACGCGGTGCGCCGATCGCTTGACGGCGCCGGGCTAGTCCTTGCGGAGACGATCACCAACCCGCTGTGCACCGTGCCGGACATCGAAGCCATCGCAGCGATGGCGAAGGAATACGGCGTTCCGTTCCTGGTCGACAACACATTCGCCTCGCCGATCCTCTTCCGGCCACTCGAGTTTGGCGCGACCGCCGTGATGCACAGCGCGACCAAGTACATCGGCGGGCACTCGGACCTGGTGGCGGGCGTGGCCGTGGGCAGCGCGGCGACAATCGGCGCCGCCCGGGCTCGGTCCGTGCGCACCGGCACGCCGCTGGCTCCTTTCGACGCCTGGCTTGCGCTCAGGGGATTGCGCACACTCGACGTGCGGATGCGGAGGCATAGCGACAACTCCATTGCCCTGGCACGCGCGATGCAGCCGCTGCCGGCCGTGGCTCGCGTTTACCATCCGCTGCTCGATGACTCGCCTGGCTTTTCAGTCGCGAGCCGGCTGCTGCCGGAGGGGGCGGGGGGGATGATGGCCTTCGACCTCAAGGGCGGGCGTGAGGCGGTGCAGCGCATGCTCTCTCGGTTCCGCCTCGCGTCCTTCGCCGCGAGCCTCGGCGGCGTCGAGACCACCATCTCGTACCCTGAGATCACCTCGCACCGCTCGCTCACCCCGCAGGAGAGGGCCGAGCTTGGTGTCACGGAGGGGACAGTGCGGGTCTCGGTAGGCATCGAGGACCCAGACGACATCATCGAAGACTTCACGCAAGCGCTCGCCGCGTAGTGGCCGTCTACACCGCGCTGCAGCTCTTCGAGGTCCTGGTCGCGAGCGCGATCCTGCTTTACGGCGTGGTCTCAAACTCGGCGACCGTCGCGCTGCTCGGCGGGGGCTTCCTGATCGGCAAGGCGATCCTCAACATCCTCTCGCCTGAGGGAGGCAGCGTCTACCGGCGCTCGCTCATCGGCTATGCCTTTGCCGCGGTGTACCTCATCGCCGGGATCATCCTGGTCCACTTCTCCGCCTGACGAGGCTTTACGTACCGATACTCACACAGGATACACAGCGAAGTCTAGTATTCTGAATGTCAGAATTTCCAATGAGAGGAGCTAGAGCGTCGGTTGCTGTAATCAGAGACAAAGGCCAGGTCACGATTCCGTCTCGGATCCGCAAAGCAGCGCATCTTGGCGAGGGAGACTCGGTCGAAGTGGTCATTACGGCGGATGGAATCCTCTTGCGACCACGAAAGCTCGTTGACGCCACCCAGGCTTGGTTTTGGACACGTTCCTGGCAGAGAGCCGAGCAGCAGGCATCGGAGGACATCCGCAAGGGACGAACGCGAACCTATGAGTCGGATAAGGACTTCTTGCGCCGATTCGCAAAATAGCCGGCTCGGGTGCCAACCTGGTCAACAACCGAAAGCTTCGAGCGAGACTTCAGGAAGCTGACCCGAGACGAAAAGGCAAAGTTCAGAGGCGCCTTGGCCGGCTTTATCGCAGACATCAAGACCCGGAAATTCCGCCCAGGCCTGAGAGTTAAGGGCATCCAGGGCGCAGAGGGCATCTTTGAGATGACTTGGGCCAAGAATGGGCGCGCCACATTTCAATATGGCCCCGAAGTTCGGGCTAACGAACCACACGTCGTTTGCCGCCGCTGCGAAACGCACGCGATCTTTCGGAAGCCATGAGGCAGCGCCGGGCTTCCGATCCTTTCTCTACATGACACAAGGCGTTGTTCCGGAGGGGATCACGCGGCTCATCGGCAACACGCCGTTGCTGCGGGTGCGCATGTTCGAGAAGGAGTTTCCCCGGGTCGAGGTTTACGCCAAGGCCGAGTGGTTCAATCCCGGCGGCTCGGTCAAGGACCGCGCGGCGCTTTCGATGATCGAGGACGGCGAGCGGCGCGGCGCGCTCACCCGCGACAGGACGATCATCGACTCGACCTCCGGCAACACAGGCATCGCGTACGCGATGGTGGGGGCGGCGAAGGGCTACCGCGTGAAGCTCGTCATGCCCGGCAACGTGAGCGCCGAGCGCAAGGCGCTGGTCACCGCCTACGGCGCGGAGATCGTCTACAGCGACCCGGGCGAGGGCTCCGACGGCGCCATCCGGCTCGTGCGCGAGGTGGTGGCCGGTGAGCCCGACGCCTACTTCTACCCCGACCAGTATTCGAACCCCGCCAACGCCCGCGCCCATTACGAGGGCACGGCGGTGGAGATCCTTCAGCAGACCTCCGGCCGCGTGACGCACTTCATCGCCGGCCTCGGCACGACCGGCACCTTCGTCGGCACCTCGCGCCGCCTGAGGGAACATGACGCGTCGATTCGCACCATCGCCGTTGAGCCAGAGGATTCGTTTCACGGCCTCGAGGGCCTGAAGCACATCCCGACTGCGATCGTGCCGAAGATCTGGGATCCAGGCCTCGCCGATGACATCTGGGGCTGCCCCACGGAGCCCGCCTATGCCCTCGCGCGGGCGGTCGCGCGGACCGAAGGCCTGCTCGTCGGACATTCGAGCGGCGCGGCGTTGTGGGCGGTGCGACGTCTCGCGGAGACGATCAAACAAGGTGTGGTCGTCACCGTCTTTCCGGATTCGGGCGATCGGTACCTCTCGACGGGCCTTTACGGCCGCAAATGAAGATCGCGCAGACCGCGCTCGAAGCCATCCAGGCTCATGGCGCCGACGGCTACCCGCACGAGATCTGCGGCATCATGCTCGGGCCGCGAGGCGACGGACAGGTGACCGAGGTTCGGCCCGCCCGCAACATCATCGTCGAGCGCGCCCGTGATCGCTACGAGATCGACCCGCGCGACCACATCCGCATCCAGCGCGAAGCGGACGCAATGGGTTTCGACATCGTCGGCTACTACCACAGCCACCCCGATCACCCGGCGCAGGCCTCACGCTTCGACACCGAGCGGGCGTGGGCCGGCTACGTCTACCTGATCGTTTCGATCCAGGAAGGCAAGCCCGTCGACGCCAACTGCTTCGTCGCCGACAAGGACGGCGGACCGTTCCATCCCGAGCCGCTGGTGGTGGACTGACCGCACCCGAAGCGTCGCCGGCTCGGCCTGGCCTGAAGTGGCTGAACCGGAACGTCGTCGGCATCGGCATCGCGGACCTGGCCGCGGACGCGAACTACGAGATGGTGTTCGCGGTCCTGCCGCTGTTCATCACCGCCGGCCTGGGCGCGCCCGCATTTGCCGTCGGCCTGGTCGAAGGGATTGGGGACGGGACGTCGGCGGTGGTGAAGCTCTGGAGCGGTTGGTACAGCGACCGCATCGCGTGGCGCAAGCGGTTGGCGGTCGGCGGGTACGGCACGACGGCTGCCGGCCTCGGCCTTTTGATCGCGATCACGAGCTGGCCGCAGGTCATCATCGCTCGCGCGCTGGCCTGGATGGGTCGAGGCCTGCGACAGCCGATACGCTCCGCGATGCTCGCCGCGTCGGTCGAGAGGAGCGACCTCGGCAAGGCATTCGGCTTCCACGAAGCGCTGGACACGGCGGGCGCCCTCGTCGGGCCGGCCGTCGCTTTTCTGCTCCTCTCCACCGGCCAGGGTTTCCGAACCATCTTCCTGGTGGCCTTGATACCGGGCGTCCTGTGCGTGGTGCTGTTCGCGGTGCTCACGAAGGACCCGCGGAGGAATATGGCCGAACCGGTTTCGCTAAGGGAGCCGATGCCGCCGGGGTTCTGGCGGCTGATGGTCCCCGTCGCCATCTTCGGGGTGGGCAACTTCGCGACCGCGTTCTTCACGCTTCGAGCTGCGCAGCTGATGCAGCCCGAGCTCAGCCAGCCCGCCGCGCTCGCGGCCGCGGTCGGCTTTTACCTGGCGCACAACGCGGTCGGGGCGGCGGTCTCGTTCCCGGCCGGCTGGCTCGCCGACAGGGTGGGAAAGGCGCCCGTGCTTGCTGCCGCCTACATGACGTTTGCCGCCGCCTGTCTTGTGGGGCTGGTCGGCCACGGCTGGCTCGCGCTGGCGCTCCTTGCGCTCCTGGTCGGCGCGCAGAACCCGGTTGTCAGCGGGGTCGAGGGCTCGCTCACGAGCTCGCTCGTGGAGGAACGGCGGCTCGGCACCGCTTTCGGCTTCCTCAACGGCATCAACGGGGCCGCCGATCTCGCCGCGAGCGTGATCGCCGGAGCGCTGTGGACGTTCGCCAGCCCGGCGCTCGCTTTGGGATTCGGCGCGGTCCTGTGCGCCGTCGCGGCGGCGGTGTTGTGGTTTTCCCCGCCTGGCGACCAGCGCGCCGCCAGTGCTCGGGCTTAGGACCCTCGGGGCAGCGGTGCGTGCGCTCCGTGTTCAGGGATGCAGCCTTCGCAGAGGCCATGGGGACCGCCCATGGGGTCGACCTGCCAGGCAGTCGACGCGCGGCCGCGGCCGCATATGGCGCAGGGCGGCGGCTCGGTAAAGGAGACCAGGCGCCGGCCTACGGCTCTGTTTAGACGAGGCCATACAGCAAGTCGCTTCGTTGCCATCAGACCGTCCCAGTATCGGCTTTCGGAGCGCCGTCGTCCAGATCCTTGCGGTAGTCGTTTTTGGGCGCCACAGACCACGGCGTGAGCGGCCGGTCCATGCGCTCTCCATCCACGTCCACGTCGACGCGCTCGTCGAAGAACGCAATAAGGTTCTCGATCTTCGGGCATTCAGGAATGGGTGCCTTGTAGGACCAGGCAAGATCGGGGTGCACCGTTCCATCTGCGCGCACCGACCAGTACGAGGCGATCCCCTTGTACGGACAGCGTGAGGTCGTCTGGCTTGGCTCGAGCAGCTCCATCCTCACGTCCAGCTTGGGGACGTAGTACCTGACGGGCAGGCTGGTCTCGAAAAGCAGCCGAGGCCTGCGGGTATCGGCCAGGACCACACCGCCGACGGAAACCTGGACGTGCCGCGAAGAGTTCAGCACGTCGACGCGGTGGTACGGGTCGCGTGGATGGACGAACACCTCGTCATCTTCCTCATACCAGGCGTCCACGAGGTGCCAACGGAACATGACCAGCTCCGCCAGAGGTTCGAGCCCCTGCGGTGGATGCGGGAAGGTCCATACGGCATCTTCCTTGACGATTCCACCAGCGGTGACGGACCAGCGCTTGACCTCACCGACGCCAGGCATCGATACGGGTGCGCCGGACTCGCGGACCAGGTCCCATCTCACATCGTTTCGGGGGAAGGTGTAAGCGTTAAACGGGGGCGGCAGAAACAGGAGTTGAGCGCCTCTGCTGTCTGCGATCGTGGTTCCCCCGACAATGGCTCTGACGCGCCGCGCGGTTGGCTCCAGGCGCACACGGCCCCCAAGCGCGACCCACATCTGGTACCTGGCTTCAAGCTTCGCGTCCTGTTTCGTTTCTTGCACGGTTCACCTCCAGGCATGCACGGCCACGCCGTGCGCAAAAGCTACTCCATGCTCGGGGCTAACGCACGACCAGCCAAACCGGTCTAATTGACCCGTGCCTCGCCCCATCGTCGCCATCGTCGGCCGCCCCAACGTCGGGAAATCGACGCTGTTCAACCGCATCCTCGGCTGGCGCAAGGCGATCGTCGACCCGCAGTCCGGCCTGACGCGAGACCGCCTTTACGGCGTCGCGGAGTGGAGCGGGCGGGAGTTCACAGTGGTCGACACTGCTGGGCTGGACCTGGACAGCGCCAAGGATTCCTCCCAGGGGGCGATCGAGGCTCAGACGAAGGTCGCGATCGACCAGGCAGATGTGATCGTCCTGCTGCTCGACGTTCGGCAGGGCCTGACCCCGGTCGACCGCGAGATCGCGCAGCTGCTTCGGCGCTCGCGCCGGAGCGTGATCGTGGCCGCGAACAAGGCAGACTCGCCGAGCGAGCGCCATTTCGCGCACGAGATCCTCGAGCTCGGCTTCGAGGAACCTTCCCTGCTTTCAGCCCAGCACGGCCTGGGAGTGGGGGACTTCCTCGATCGCATCCTCGAAGCGCTGCCCCCACCTGCGCTCGAGTCGCCGGCCGAGGAGAAGGCCGACCGGCTGGCGATCATGGGCCGCCCGAACGTCGGCAAGTCGTCGCTGCTCAACGCGCTGCTCGGTGACGAGCGCGCCCTGGTCAGCCCGGTGCCAGGGACGACGCGTGATCCCATCGACACGGAGCTGATATTCGACGGGATTCCCGTGGTGCTCATCGACACGGCCGGCATCCGGCGCAAGTCATCCAACCGAGACCAGATCGAGCGCTACAGCCTGATGCGCGGCATCCACGCCATGGAGCGCGCGGACGCTGTCCTGCTTGTCATTGACGCGTCGGCCGGCGTGCTTGCGCAGGACCAGCACGTCGCCGGCTACGCGCTGGAGGCGGGCAAGGGTCTTGTGATCGTGGTCAACAAGATCGACCTGGTCGAGCCGGCCATGCGCAAGGCGGCCTACTGGCGGAAGGAGCTCGCCAAGGACTTCAAGTTCGCGCCGTTTGCTCCGATCGTCGCGATGTCGGCCAAGACCAGAGAAGGGATCGGTGCGTTGATCCCGTCGGCGCTCGAGGTCGTTGGCCAGCGCCGGATCAAGATGCCGCCGAACGAGCTGAACAAGGTGCTTCGCGACGCTTTTCTAGAGCATCCGCCGCCGAGCTACAAGGGCCGGCGCCTGAAGCTGGGCTACGGGACCCAGGCCGGTACCGAGACCCCGACCGTGGTGATCTTCGTCAACGATACGGGCCTCCTCCACTTTTCGTACCGGCGGTATCTCGAGAAGAAGATCCGGGACCGCTTTGGCCTGTTTGGGAACCCTTTGAAGCTGGTGCTGCGAGCCGGTGGGGATAAGCGGGCGGGTCCCAGCCGCGTGGAGAAGCGCACGGACGCCAAGCGGGGACGATAGGGTCACGCGTTTACATTTCCCTCATGTCCTCAGGACAACGGTCTGACGGGCTGGTGATCTATTGATGCTATGGGTGCTGCGATGAGCTCCAAGGTGCTGGTCGTTGACGACGAGGTGCACATCGTCGAGCTGGCGCGCCTCTATCTGACGCGCGAGGGTTATGAGGTGGAAGGCGTCGGAGACGGCGACCAGGCGATGGCTCGATTTACTCAGCTGAAGCCCGACCTGGTGATCCTGGACATCATGCTGCCCGGCATGGACGGCCTGACCATCTGCAAGGAGATCCGAAAGCAGAGCCAGGTGCCGATCATCATGCTGACCGCGCGAGACGAGGTGACCGACAAGGTGGTCGGCCTCGAGGTGGGGGCGGACGACTACCTGACCAAGCCATTTCATCCGCAGGAGCTGGTCGCTCGTGCTAAAGCATTGCTCCGGCGGGCGAGCGTCGAACCAGACCTGCCTCGACTCATTCGCGCCGGGAAGCTCGAGGTCGACCTCGAGCGACACGAGGTCCGGTATGGGAAGTCGAAGGTCCAGCTTCGCCCCAAGGAGTTCGACCTTCTCGCGCTGCTCGCCCGCCACCCGGGTCGAGTGTTCCAGCGCAGCGAGCTGCTCGACCTCGTCTGGGGCTATGACTTTCCGGGCTACACACGCACAGTTGACGTTCACGTGCAGCAGGTGCGCGAAAAGCTGGCCGGAGCGAGCATCACCGACCCGAGCATCCAGACGGTCTGGGGCGTCGGATACCGCCTGGAGCTGATCGAAACCTGAGTCTCCGACTTCGCCTCCTCGCGGCCGCCGCCGGCATCGTGGCCGTGAGCCTGCCCCTCGGCGGCGCCTTGACCTGGGTGCTGGTCCGCGACCTGGAGTTTCAGAGCAGGCAGGACCAGCTGGATCGCGATGTCGTGACCAAGGCAGTCCAGGTCAAGCATCAGGAATGCTTCACGCGGCCGGCTGCCGTCTCCAATGTGGGCGCGGCAACATGCCGTCTGGATGCGCCCGACGATTTCCAGGATCGCCTGACCTCAATCGTCGTGCCGACCCTGAGCGGCAGCAGCAGGCTGCTGCTGCTGGACCCGCAGCGGAGGGTTCTCTTCGACAGCGGCGGCACCGACACGTTTGCCAGCGTCGTCCCGCTCGCGAATTCCAAGCGCGTCGCCAATGTCGGTGAGGCGCGGACCACGCTTGGCGGCCAGGCTTACTTTCTTGCCGCGACCCCGATTGCATCTGCCCGCTCGCCAATCCATGCGGGCTTCGTCGTTCTGGCGCAGCCGCAGTCGACGGTCGCCACCTCCGTCGCGAGCGATCTCGCGGGCCGCCTCCTCGAGGCAGGCGGCGCCGCCCTCGTCGTCGCCATGCTCCTGATCCTGCTCGTCAGCCGCACCCTGACGGAGCCTCTCACCAAGCTCGCCGGCGCGGCCGAGGACATCGCGGGCGGCAACTATTCCCGCCGCGTGGGCATCCGCGGCCGCGACGAGATCGGCATGCTCGGTTCCGCATTCGACCGCATGGCGGAGGCCGTCGAGCGCGCGCGTAAGACCCAGCGCGATTTCCTGGCCAACGTCTCTCACGAGCTGAAGACGCCGCTGACGAGCCTGATCGGGTTCAGCCAGGCCCTGGTCGACGGCAGCCTGTTGAGCGAGAGCGAGCGCACCCGGGCGGCGACCATCGTCCACGAGGAATCAGAGCGTGTGCTGCGCATGGCCCAGGAGCTGCTGGACCTCGCGCGGGTGGAGGCCGGGTCGATCTCGATGCACATCACCGCGGTCGACCTCGGAGCACAGCTGCAGCAGGAGCTCGAGATCGTCCGGCCTCGCGCCGTTCAGCGGCGGCTGGAGCTGGAGTTGAAGGTGCCGCCCGACATCGCACCGGTGGCGGCCGATCCGGAACGCTTGCATCAGATCGTCGACAACCTTCTCGACAACGCGGTCAAGTACGCGGCCGAAGGGACAGCGGTCCGGATCTCGGTGCTGCCGAACATCTCGGGCCTGGAAGCCATCGTGGCCAACACGACCGGCCTTCACAAGCCGGATCCAGAGAAGATGTTCGACCGCTTTTACCGTGCCGATCCGTCGCGTTCGGCGGCTGCCGGAGGCGTGGGCCTTGGCCTGTCAATCTCTCGAGAGCTGGCTCTCGCGATGCGGGGACGGATGTGGGCGGACTACGGCGCCGACGGTGCCCTGAGACTGCATCTCCTGCTACCGGCCGCGCCGCGTCCGGCGGTCGACCCGATACCTGTGCTGTCGAGGTGAACAGGCTCGCTTACGCCGGGGTCGGCCTCATCGCAACAGGTATGGCGATCGCAAGTGTTTGTCACATTGGCTTTGGAGTGCCGACTGCAGAGGGCCCAGCGGACGTAGTTCTTCTCAGCGGTTTCACAGCGCAGTCGCAGCAGAGTCCAATCGATGACCCTCAGCTTTTTCTCGCATGGTGCGCCAGCGGGTTTCGTACAAACTCCTGGCGGCATTTGCCGTCGTGGCCGTCGTGGCGCTCGGCGCCGTCGACGTCGAGGCCAAGCAGGGCGGCGTCATGTCGGCCGAGCCGGCCACTGCGGGGTCAAGCCAGGTCGGAGGCATCGTCTCGACATTCACGTCGTTTGGCGTGCCGCGCGGCGTCGGCGCGCTGGCGATCTCGCTCGAGCAGCTGATCGCATCCAGTGGCGCCACTGCCGGTGTGACGGTGGTCGAGCTCGGGGGCACGGACCCTGTCGTGTGGTCGGTGAACGCCGGCGAAGTCTTCACCGCCGCCAGCACCTACAAGCTGGCGGCGCTGATGCTCGAAGCGGAGAACATCGCCACCGGCAAGGTCGATCCGAACGGCTATGTCTGCTTTGAGGACGGTGACTATGAAGAAGGTTGGTTTGACGACTACCAGGATGGCGCCTGCTTCACTCGCAACCAGCTCGCCGTTCGTGCGGGCACCTACTCGGATAACACCGCGGGCCACATGCTCGTGCGCGACGTCGGCGGCGCCGCCGTGCTCAACGCCTGGGCGGCATCCATCGGCGCGACGAGCTCTGACTTCTTCACCGCCAACACCACCACGCCGGCCGACCTTGCCGCGCTGTGGACTGCCGAGGCCAGAGGCGAGCTCGGGGGCGGCGCGGCTCAGGCGTGGCTGTATCCGCTGCTGACGAATACCCGGACTGAAAGCGGCATCCCGGCGGGCGTGAGAGGAGCGACCGTAGTGCACAAGACCGGCACGATCGACCTGGTCGACAACGACGCGGCGCTCGTGACCTCGAGTCCCAGCGGTCCTTACGTCCTGGTCGCGATGACCGACGGTCTCGGCGGCGCGGATGGGTGGCAGCTCATCGCCGGGATCTCAACCGTCGTCTGGCAGTTCGAAGCTTCGCGCTAGCCCTGGAAAAGTTCTGTGCGTTGCCCATGCGCGACCACACGTAGGCCTGCACGTTGGCCAGCGCCTGGCGGAGGTGGTTGTTGCGATCTCCTCCGTTTCACCGCGTGGGCGGCACGACCAGAGTCACGGGGTTTTCGACCAGGCGCCTGACCTCGGCCATGAACTGGGCGGCCGTGGCGCCGTAGAAAACGCGATGGTCGACGGAGAGGGTCATGCGCATGACCTTGCCGGGAACAATGCGGCCCTCCTCGACCACCGGGACGTCCTTGATCGCGCCCACGGCGAGGATCGCCGCCTCCGGCGGATTGATGATCGCCACGAACTCATCGACTCCGTACATGCCGAGGTTGGAGATCGAGAAGGTCGCTCCACTGAGGTCGCCTTCGTTGGGGCGTCCGGAGCGGGCGCGCTCGATGACCTGCCGCGACTCGATGGAGATCTGGACGAGGTCCTTCAGGTCCGCGTCGTGGACGACGGGGACGAGCAAGCCCATGCCCTGGCTCGGTGCGACGGCGAGGCCGATGTTGACCGCCCGCTTGCGCTGGAACCGGCCGTCCACCCATGAGGTGTTGACCTCAGGAAACTTCCTGAGCGCAAGCGCGCAGGCACGCACGAGCATGTCGGTCATCGTCACCTTCTCGGCGCCCGGGACCGAGTCCTTGAGCTGCTGGCGCATCTTCACGGCCTCATCCACACGAGCCTCGACGGTGACGGTGAACTCCGGCACTGTGGACTTCGCCTCGGTCATCCGCCGCGCGATGGTCGCCTGCATGCGCGACGGGTCGATCACCTCGACATCCGGCCCGGCCGTGCGAGGCGCGGCCGCAGGCTTCCGGCGTTCGGATTGGGTCTTGCCGCCCGCCGCCGCGAGCACGTCCTCCTTGACGATCCGGCCCTCGGGTCCGCTGCCCTTCAGCGCAGCGATGTCAACGCCCATCTCGGCGGCAAGGCGCTTGGCAAGGGGGGAGGCCTTGACATGCTGCCCATCCTCAGGGGGAGCAGTCACCTCCCCGCTCGCCGGGGAGGTCGGCGCCGCTTGCGGCGCAGGGTGGGGGGGTGGAGCTGCTTTCTCGACCGGCTGCTGCTCTTCCGCGACTTGAGGCGGAACTTCCACTTCCTTCTGCTTGGCCGGCGCGGGTGACGCCTTCTCCGCGGCTGGTGCGCCGGCTGAGGCTTCGCCGATCCGGGCGATCGGCGCCCCGATCTTCGCGGGGACGCCCTGCTCGACAAGGATCGACAGCACGCCGTCGGATTCCGCTTCGAGGTCGAAGGTGGCCTTGTCCGACTCGACCTCTGCCAGGACGTCGCCGGTCTTCACCTCATCGCCGGTCTTCTTCTTCCACTCGACGATGGTGCCCTCCTCCATCGTGTCGGAGAGCTTCGGCATGTTTACGTCAGGCATCGGCCTACTTTCCGACGACAGAGCGAACGAGCTTCTTGATGTCCTCGCTCGTCGGGATGGACGCCTTCTCGAGCGGCAGGCTGTAGGGCATCGGCACCTGAGCGCCACCGAGGCGGCGCACCGGCGCGTCCAGGTAGTCGAAGCAGCGCTCCGACACGCCGGCGGCTATCTCAGCCGTCACGCCATACGTCGACCAGCCCTCTTCGACCACCACGCAGTGACCGGTGCGTTTGACCGACTCCACGATCGGCTGCCAGTCGATGGGGCGGATGGAGCGGAGGTCGATGACCTCGGCGTCGACATCCTCTTCCTCGAGCTGTTTGGCCGCTTCATTCGCGAGCACCGCCATCCTCGACACACCGACGACGGTCACGTCCGTACCGCTGCGCCGAAGTGCGGCCTTGCCGAGGGGTGTCGTGTAGTCGCCCGCGGGCACGATGCCGCGCACGTTGTAAAGGCTCATCGACTCGAGGAACATGACCGGGTTGTCGCTTCGGATCGCGGACTTCAGCATTCCCTTCGCATCCTCGGGAGTGGTCGGAGCGACGACGAGCAAGCCCGGGATCAATCCGTAGAGGACTTCCAGGCTGTGTGAGTGCTGCGCGGAGAGCTGGTGTCCCGCGCCACCGGGCATGCGGATCACCATCGGCACCTTGGACTCACCGCCGAACATGTAGCGGATCTTGGCCGCGTTGTTGACGATCTGGTCGTACGCGACGAGCGAGAAGTTGATCGTCATCATCTCGACGACCGGCCGGAGTCCCAGCATCGCGGAGCCGATGGCACAGCCGACGATCACCTCTTCGGCGATTGGCGCGTCGACGACGCGCTGCGGGCCGAACCGGTCGAGCAGCCCCTCGGTGACGCGATATGCGCCGCCGAACTTGCCGATGTCCTCACCGATCACGTAGACGCTGTCGTCCCGCTCCATCTCCTCGTTGAGGGCCTCGCGCAGGGCGACGCGATAGAGCTTCTCGTCGGTCGCTGCCGGTGCTTTCACAGCCATCAGAGAGGGTCTCCCCGGAGCTCGGGCCGGTTCTCCCACTCGCCGGCGTACGCGTACTTGTAGAGGTCTTCCGGCTTCGGGTCGGGACTCTCGTCGGCGAAGCGGATGACCTCCTGGACCTCGGCGTCGATCTCCTGGCGGACCTTCTTGAAGTACTCCTCGTCTGCCAACCCGCTCTTCTCGAGCTCGTGCTCGAAGGCGACGATCGGGTCGGCCTTGCGGAACTTCTCCTTGTCCTCGGCGGAGCGGTACTTGTCCGGGTCGACCACCGAGTGGCCCTTGAAGCGGTAGCAGAGGGCCTCGATGAACCTGGGCTCGGAGTCCGCGCGGGTCTTCTCGACGATCTCGCTCGTCTTGAGCATCACCTCGCGCAGGTTCATGCCGTCGATCTGGATCGACTCCATGTCGTAGGCGCAGGCCTTCTTGTAGATGTCCGCGACGGCGGAAGCCGCCTCGACCGGGGTGCCCATGCCGTAACGGTTGTTGATGCAGAACCAGACGACCGGAAGCTTGAAGACCTTCGCGAAGTTCAGCGACTCGTGGAAGGCGCCGATGTTCGTGGCTCCGTCGCCGAACATGCAGAAGACGACGTCCTTCTCCTTGCGATACCTCACCGCCCAGCCGCCACCGACGGCGAGAGGGAGGTGGCCTCCGACGATGCCGTAGCCGCCCATGAAGCGGAGGTTGGCGTCGAACATGTGCATCGAGCCGCCCCGGCCGTGCGACGTTCCCGTTTCCTTGCCGAACAGCTCAGCCATCACAGCCTTGGGGTCGATGCCGCGCGCGATTGCATGCCCGTGCTCGCGATAGCTCGTGAAAATGTAGTCGTTCGACTGGAGGGCCTTGACGCCGCCAACGACTGTCGCCTCTTCTCCAATGTTCAGATGGCAGTACCCGCCGATCCGCGCCTTCGTGTATTGCTCCTGGGCGCGCTCCTCGAAGCGGCGGATGAGCTGCATCTCGCGGTGCAGCCCGAGCAGGAAATCGCGATTCTCCTTCTTCAGCTCGAGCGATTTGGGCGTGATCGCGATAGGGAGTGGGGGAGCCTTGGCGGGGGCAGTCATGTGCTGCTCACGATTTTGCGCCTGAGAGGTCTCTCCATTCTTGGAAGCA
>DATHDR010000379.1:0-9777 GCA_035318965.1 Verrucomicrobiia bacterium
CTACCTCTCCGCCGGCTATGTCATCGGCGGGCGGCTGGCGGACCGCCACCCGCGGGCTGAGGTCCTCTACCAGCTCACGGCGTGGGCCGGCCTGTGGATCGGCTTGATCCCGCTGGTCAGCTACCCGATCCTGCTCGCGTCGCAGCAGGGGTTCAAGGAGCTGAGCGTAGGCCTGGTGGCCGGCACACTGCTGGCGGTGGTGCTGCTGTTTGCGGCTCCAATCGTCCTCCTGGGTTGTGTGAGCCCGTTCGCCATCCGCCTGCTGTTGAAAGACGTCGAGACAGGAGGCAACACCGCCGGTCGCGTCTACGCGCTGTCCACAGCAGGCAGCATCCTCGGCACCTTTTTGCCGGTGTTCTGGTTCATCCCGACCTACGGGACCCGTCCGACGCTGGAGGGTTTCGGACTTGCACTGGTGGTCGTGTCGGTGATCGGGCTGTGGCCGCGCCGCCGTCTCTATGCGACGTTCGCCCTCGCGGTCATCCTCGCGTGGGTCCTGCTCCCGTCAGGGATCAAGCCACCGCAGGTCGGAACGCTGCTCTACGAGAAGGAGTCCGCGTACCACTACATCCAGGTTGTACAGGTCGGCACGAAGACTGAGCTCATCCTCAACGAAGGCCAGGCGGTCCATTCGATCTACGACTCGCAGGACCTCCTTACGCGCGGTCCGTGGGACTACATGCTCATCGCCGATGCGTTCCGGCCGGCGCAGGCAACCGAACCTAAGCCGGCGAGCGTAGCCATCCTCGGCCTGGCCGGAGGAACCGCCGCTCGGCAGTACACCGCGGCTTATGGGGAGCAGGTCCAGATCACCGGAGTGGAGATTGACCCCGACATCATCGACGTCGCGCATCGGTACTTCCACCTAGACGAGCCCAACGTCCACCCGGTGGCATCTGATGCGCGTTACTGGTTGAACACCCAGGCCGGGCGATACGACGTGATCATCATGGACGCCTACCGGCAGCCCTACATTCCGTTTCATCTGACCACGCGCGAATTCTTCAGTGAGGTCCGCAGCCACCTGAACCCGGGCGGTGTCGCGGTGGTGAACGCCGGGCGCACCGCCACCGACTACAGGCTCGTCGACGCGATCGCGAGCACGATGGCCGCTGTATATCCGAGCGTCTTCCTGGTCGACGTGCCTGAATTCGCGAACACGCTCGTCTACGGCTCGACAGAGCCGACGACGATCGACGACGTCAAGCACAACCTGGGTCTCGTCACCGAACCGCTGGCGAGCACTGTCGCAACGAGCGCGCTGACCGAAGGCGACTTACGCGTGTCGCCCTATCACGGGCAGGTGTACACGGACGACCTGGCTCCGGTCGAGCGACTGATCGACCAGATCATCTTCAGCTACGCCACCGCGCACTAGCCTTCCCCTGGGGAGGTCGGCGCGGGCCGCGAAGTGGACCCGGGCGGGTGGGCGGATGGAACTACTCTTTCGGGGGGTGAAGGACGCCTTTGACCTGCTCGCCCGCCAGCTCCTGCTCCTGCTCGAGGCAGAGCAGGCGCACGCGACCCATCGCAACCAGCCTCTCTTGATCGTCGAGGACACGCGCCTCCCAGACCTGGGTGCGGCGGCCTCGCGTGATCGGGGTCGACACCGCGTGAAGCCTGGCGCCGGCGCGCACCGCGCGTACAAAGGTCGTGCTGTTCTCAAGACCGACCACCGACTGGTTGCGGGGGAGCGCGACGAGCGCGGCTCCAATTGAAGCGAGGGATTCGATGAGACCGCAGTGCACGCCCCCATGAACGATGCCGTAGCCCTGCAGGTGCTCAGGTCCGACGGTGAGCTCGGCTCGAACCTCGTCCGATGTGGCGAGCGTGATCGTGATCCCCATCGCCTTGAGCCAGCCTTCAGGCAGCTCGTTCATGCGCGCCGAGAAGTCCTGGCTCATCGGAGAAATCCTAGCTAGAACAAGACAAGGGCCCGGAAGATCCGGGCCCCTGTTGTCGACGTTCGCAGTGCTTCCGCCTCCGACTCCAGGAGCCGGTTTCGGAATGGAAGCCCTAGAGGCTTACGTCCTCCCGAGCTCCCGGCTGGCAAACGAGGCGGCTGGCACCACGATTCGGTTTATCCAAGCTTCCGCCTCACCTCCTTTGCCCCACGGGCGTTGAACTTCGCCCCGAAGTGTACCAGCCGATCGACCAGCCGAACACCACTAGACTCTTCGCTCGATGCCCCGCAGATACGTCGCCGTGTGCGGCGCCTCTCAGGCGACAGAGTCAGAGCTGGACGCAGCGCGCGAGGTCGGCAAATTGCTGGCGGAGGCCGGCGCGATCGTCATCAACGGAGGGTTCGGTGGTGTCTCTGGAGCTGCCAGCGAGGGCGCTGCGCGTGCCGGAGGCACTATTGTCGGCATCCTTCCGGAAATCGATCGTGATGGCGCGAATCCGCACCTGACCATCTCGCTGCCAACCGGCATGGGTCAGGCGCGAAACGTACTCATCGTGACCGCGGCGGAAAGCGTGATTGCGATCGGCGAGGGTTGGGGCACGCTGAGCGAAATCGCGATCGCACGACGGCTCGGCCGTTCCGTCACCGCGCTTGACAGCTGGACGGTCAAAGGCTTGGATTCGGTAGCGACGCCCGCGGAAGCGGTCAGGCGAGCTCTTGAAACTTAAGCGGCTGACCAAACGGGTGGTCATCAAGGCCGACGGTCGCTACCTCATCTATTACGAGTCGTTGTTAGCAGCTCCATCCCCCCTCCCCTTGCTTCGCGAGGACCTCCCCGCAGGTCGGGGAGGCCAGGTTTGAGCGAGCTTCGCTGGCATCCGCTTCTCGAAGAGTGGGTCACTGTTGCGCCCTGGCGGCAGGACCGGACCTACCACCCGCCGGCGGATCACTGCCCACTTTGCCCGACGCGTCCGGGCAGCCTCGAGACTGAAATCCCCGAATCCGACTATCACATCGCTGTTTTCGAGAACCGCTTTCCTTCGTACACGGGCGAGCAGGGCCGGTGCGAGGTGGTGTGCTACACCCCGGCGCACGATTCTTCGCTCGGCGAGCAGAGCATCGATCACATCCGGGACCTCATCGAGGTCTGGCGCGATCGCACCAACGAGCTCGGCCGGCTGCCCAACGTCCGGTACGTCTACGTCTTCGAGAATCGGGGCGAGGTCATCGGCGTCACCCTTAGTCACCCGCACGGCCAGATCTACGCGTATCCATTCGTGCCGCCGGTCGTCCAGCGCGAGCTGAGCGCGGAAGCGCGGCACATGCGCAAGACCGGCCGCTGCCTTTACTGCGACGTCATCGCGGGCGAGCGCGGTGGCGAGCGGACCGTGCTCGGCGACGAGCGGTGGATCGCATTCGTACCGGCGTTCGCGCGCTGGCCTTACGAGGTGCATCTCGCGCCCATCCATCATCGCGGCGGGCTCGCAGATCTCGACGAGGAGGACGACGAGTCGTTCGCCCGCAACCTCAAGGCCCTCCTGCAAAAATACGACCGCCTTTTCGACCGGCCGCTGCCGTACGTCATGGCGATGCACCAAAAACCTCCCGGCCGCGGCGGCCGGCATCACCACTTCCACGTCGAGTTCTATCCGCCGAACCGCAGCCGGGACAAGCTGAAGTACCTCGCCGGGTCGGAGCTCGGAGCCGGCGCGTTCATCCTCGACGCGCGCGCCGAGGACACCGCGGCCGAGCTGCGTGGAATCTAGGGGCCTCGAGGGTCGCTGGCGCGGGCGCGCGCCCGGCCGCGTGAACCTCATCGGCGAGCACGTGGACTACATGGGCGGCCTCGTATTGCCGGCGGCGGTAGACCGCCACACCGAGGTGACCGGACATGCGGCGTCCGAGTGGGCGGTGCAGAGTGACGTCCAGGGCGGCCTCGCCTACGTCCAAGCGGTGGGGGAGGAATTAGGCGTGGCCCCGCAGTCGGTGGAGGTGACCTCGGCGGTGCCGCCGGCCGCCGGCATCAGCTCTTCCGCCGCTCTTCTGGTTGCGGTGGCTGCCGGGCTCCGTCCCGAGATGGGTGGAAAGCAGGCGGCGCTGGCATGCCAGCGCGCCGAGCAACGGGCGACCGGCGTGCAGGTCGGAGTGATGGATCAGTTCGCGTCGGCGCTCGGCCGGCGCGGCCACGCGTTGCTGCTCGACTGCGCGACCCTCGAATATCAAGCGGTGCCATTTCCGGACGAGGTCGCCATCGCGGTGATCGACTCGGGCGAGCACCGCTCGCTCGCGGCGACTCCGTACAACGAGCGCCGGCGCGAGGCAGAGTCAGGTGACCCGAAGCGCCGCCGGCACGTCGACTCGGAGATTGCACGCGTGCATGCGTTCGTGAAGGCGCTGGGCCATCGAAATTTCGATGAGCTCGGGCGCTTGCTCAAACAGTCGCACGAGAGCCTGCGCGACGATTTCGAAGTGTCGACACCAACCGTGGACGCGCTGGTCGAGAAGGCCTGGGCCTCGGCAGGTTGCTACGGCGCCCGCATCATGGGCGCCGGTTTCGGTGGCAGCATCCTTGCGCTCGTCGAGCGCGATCAGACAAAAGTGTTTGCGGCCGCCATCGGGCGCCCGGTTCTGTTCTGCGCCACCGCCGACGGCGCCTACGTGGCCGCGACTTGAGCGACTGCCTCTTCCTTCCGATGCAGCAGCGCACGGCGGGCGTCCGTGAGCTGAGCTCGTGGGAAGCGGTGTGGATGCCGCTCGGTGAGGGAGAGGCCGAACGCCTGAGCATCGGCCGCGGCACCGGCTGGAAACCGGTCGAGGTGCCTTGCCAGCTGTCCGCCCGCGAGGGCCGGCAGTCTGTCTGGTATCGCACGGAGTTTCCGCGACCGGACCACGCGGGCCGCGTAGTACTGCGCATCGGCGGGGCTTTCCTGGCGACCAACGCGTGGCTCAACGGCAAGCTTCTCGGATCGCACTACGGATACTTCGCCCCTTTTGGCTTCGACCTCACCCCATACCTGAAAGCGGAGAACCTGCTCGTCATCTGCTGCGAGTCGCCGGTCGAGACGCAGCCCGAAAAAAAGCACCACATCATGGGTTGGTTCAACGACGGCGACCTCAAGCCTTATCCGTCGTCGGCCTACTCGAGCCTGCCCGAACAGTACGTGACTGAGGTGCCTATCGGTCTTTGGCGCCCGGTCGAGCTCGAGTACGTAGGCCCGATCACCATCGACTGGATGCGGCTCAAGCCGCGCTTCGAAGGCGGCGACGGTCGCCTCGACGTCGAGGCGCGCCTGCGCAACCTCGACGGGCGGCAGATGGAAGGTGAGGTCGAGCTCGTCGTTCCGGTGCCTGGTCGGGATGCGTTGCGGCTCAAGCGCGAGGTCCGCCTGGCCGGAGGGGCGGATCAGACCCTGACCATGCGTCTTGCCTTTCCCGGCGCGAGGCGCTGGGATCCCTGGCGGTTGGGCGAGCAGCCGATCTATCACGCGGAGCTCGTCACGCGAGATTCGCCGGGGACCGAGTCCGCCCGCGTCGATGACACATTCGCGTTTCGGGAGCTGACGTGGGATATCGGTGCGCGCCGGTGGGCGATGTCGGTCAACGGGCGCCCGATCTTTCTTCGTGGCGCTTGCTACGCACCATCCCATCGCCTGGATGAGCTGACGCCGGAGCGGTTTGACGCCGACCTAGCGACAGCGAAACAGGCCAACCTCGACGCCCTGCGCGTGCTGGCCAACGTGCTGCCTGACGAGTTCTACCGGCGGGCGGATTCGGCGGGCATGCTCGTGCTGCAGGACCTGCCGCTGACCGGCACCTACGCGTATCACGCAAACGGCAACGACGTTCGCTTTTTCGAGCAGGCCGCGCGCGAGCAGCAGGCGGAGATGGTCGAGCTGCTCCACAACCGGCCGTCGGTCGCGCTGTGGATCGCGCATGACGAGCCGCCGTGGCTGGCGACGAACGCAGACCTCGGTGAGGTTCACGCCGTTCGGCAGAACCACCCAATCGACCAGGACCTGAAAGCCTCGTTCGACCGGCTCGACCCGAGCCGTCCAGCTCTTGCGGCATCCGGTGACGTCGACCTGCACCTGATGCTTGGATGGGCGGGGGGCTCATGGGCGGACCTCGCACGTGTCGAGCCGCTGATGGTCACGGCTTTTGGCGCGCAATCGTTACCCGACCCGGAGTCTCCGGTGTGGGAGCACATCGGAACGCGATGGCCGGCGGCAGACGACGAGCCGTCATGGCGCTACGCGGGATACCAGCCCGTCAACTGGGCGGAGCGAGGCGCCGGACTGCCGTCTGCCCACTCGAGCCTCGAGTCTTATGTCGAGGCTTCGCAGCGCTACCAGGCTGACGTCGTGCGCTTCGCCGCGGAGCACATGCGCACGCGAAAGTTCGAATCGTGCTGGGGGGCGTTCGCGTATCACCTGGTAGATCCGTTTCCCGGCATCGGGTTTGGCCTGCTCGACGGCGCAGGGCGCCCAAAGCTCGCCCTAGAGGCGCTGGCACGCGCCTTCAAGCCAACACGCGTGATCATCGAACCGCTTGGTTTTGAGGCCGACCGGCCGTTCGGGATCTTGCAGAAGTCGAACGTTCCCTTTGCCGGCCGGATGGTGATCGTCAACGACGATCCGGACGTTTCTGGACGCGGCACCATTCGCTGGTCGCTGTCGCGCGAGCGAGCCCCGAAGGGCAAGGGTGTCCGGCGCCTGCGTGACGCGATGCTGAAAAAGTCTTACTCGGGCACTGTCGAGGTGGAGATCCCGACGGCGTTCGAGCCTGCGGTGAGCGCGACGACGCTGAGCCTTCCTCTGCCCGCCGAAGGCGACTACCGGCTCGAAGCCACGCTGACCTCGTCCGGCCGTGAGCTCGATCGCGCCGAGCTCCTTTTCACAGTGACGTCCAATCTCCCGTCGCCGCGACCGCGCCCCGAGATACCGCGCTATCTAGCCGAACGGCTCGCGGATCTGACGAGCCTGGGCAGCGAGACTGGCGGCATGAGCTTCGCGATCGAAAACCGGACGCGGCCGGCTGTGCTCGCCGGCATGACCGGCCTGCGCCTTGACGGCATCGTCCTCGCCGGCCATCAGCTCCAGATCGAGACCAACGCAGGTCTTGCCCCTCTGCCGCGACGGCTCGATCTTCCAATCGAACGGCGCATCGTGGTGCACGTCGTCACCGGCGAGCCACTCGGAAATGGGGCCCACTCGTTGGAGGCAGACATCACAGTGCCGGGCGTCGCTTCGGGGCGCCTGGTGGTTGAGGGAACGGTCGGCTTGTAGCCAAGTCTTGGGCCCCCGAGTTACGCTCAACCTGCATTGATTCCGGTACATCGGATGCCATACTTCAGGGCTACACGTTGCTGCTTTAAGTCACTGACGCACAGCCGAAATCGGCAAAAGGGAGGCTCCCAACCGTATGTCTACTGATTACGCGGTCATCATCCGGGCGGCGGCGGCCCTATTCACGGGTGCGCTGTACCTGATGACGCGTCGTCGGCGCCGGAAGAAGAAGTCGGCTCCTCCGGTTCGCCCCGCCGCCCCGACCAGCCAGACCGCCGGTGTGGCGTCGACGTGGGCTCCGCCCGCCGCGGCGAGGCCGGCCGCTCCAGTTGCGCCGACGATCGTCGTGCAGCCTGGTTCGTCGCCGAGTTGGGACCAACCCGCCTCTTCACAGGCGAAGCCGGGGGCTGCCTCACCGGCGTGGGGAGCGCCCCCGTCGCCGCCCGCCGCCCCGTCGCCGACGTGGGGTTCGCCCGCAGCGCCCCCCGCACCCGCCGGTCCTCCCGGGGCCGCCGCGCCGGCTCCTACCTGGGGATCGCCTGCTCCTCCCGCGACTCCGCCGTCGACCTGGGCCTCGCCTGCGCCTGCCTCGCCGCCCGGAGCACCGGCGCCCTCGTGGGGCGCGCCGCCGCCTTCAGCTTCTCAGCCTCCAGCGCCTGCGCCTCCACCGCCCGCGGCCACTCCGCCTGCGCCGGCCCCTTCCTGGGGCGCGCCGGCTGCACCCGCGCCTTCATGGGGTGAGCCCGCACCAGCGGCGGGGGCGCCACCCGCCGAGCCGGCGAAACCGGCTTTCCCCACGGCGCCCTCATGGAACCCGCCGGCTCCGGCGTGGGACCCGCCTAAGCCCGCGGCCTCGACGCCGCCGGCGCCCCCGTCGAGCGACTGGGGAGCGCCTCCGCCCGCCGCTGCTGCTCCGCCTGCGACGGTTGCGCCGTCGTGGGAGGCGCCTGGCGCTCCAGCCGCGCCCAAGTCAGGTTCCTGGAACGAGCCAGCCGCTCCGGCCTGGGACATGCCGAAGACCGAAGAGCCGGCTGCACCGGCCGCGCCCTCGTGGGGAGCGCGGGCCGCGCCATTGGTGGACCAGTCGGCCGCGCCTCCGTGGAACCCGCCGGCGGCACCCATCCCGACATCGCCATGGTCGACACCGGCCGCGCCGCCCGCACCGCCCCTTGCGCCGGCGGAGCCCGGCCCCACGGATGCCGCGCTGGCCGAGGGAGCTGAGTCGGCCGCTGCAGCGGCAGCTCCTCAGCCTTCGACGCCGCCCTGGGAAGCTCCGAAGTCAAACGAATCGCAGGCCAATGTGGCTGAGACCATGGTCGTCCCGGACATCGCCGCGACGATGAGCCCCGAGGCAGCCGCAACGGCGCGCGAATCGACCACCCTGATGCCGGCCTGGCAGCCGCCGCCGGCCGCACCTGCTGGTGGCGTCGCCGAGACGGCGCCGATGGATAACAAGGCCCAGCCGATGACCGGCACCGCGCCCGGCACAGGTCGGGAGGCCGAGCTGACGATCGAGACAGGACCGGATGCGGGTCACAGCCACCGCGCCGGCGACCGGGCGCTGCGCCTCGGTCGCTCGCCGGACAACGACATCATCCTGCGAGACCCGGCGACGAGCGGCCACCACGCGCGCGTCGAGCGGCGAGGGGAGACGTTCTGGATCGTCGACCTCGGCAGCACGAACGGGACGCTCGTCAACGGTGAGCCGATTCAGGAGAAAGAGCTCAACAGCGGCGACCGGGTGACCATCGGCCAGAATGCGGTTCAGTTCTCAGTGATCGGGTCTTAGTCGGTCTACTGATGCGGCTTCGGATCGCCTGGGCGACCGATCCCGGTCTCGAGCGTGAGGAGAATGAGGACGCGGTCGTTGTCTGGCGCAACAAGGCCGGCCTCGACACGCTGCTTGTGGTCTGCGACGGCATGGGCGGACATGCGGCCGGGCAGACGGCGAGCTCGATCGCATCCAAAACGGTGACGCGGATCCTGGCCGAGGATGGGGAAGAAGGCCCCGATGTCGAACGCTTGAAGCGCGCGTGCAAGGAAGCGAACACCGCGGTGTTCGAAGCGGCGCGTGACAACCCTGATTGGTCCGGGATGGGCAGCACCATGGTCATCGCCGCGATCCGCTCCGGTGAGGTCGCGCTGCTCAACGTCGGCGACAGCCCTGCCTATCTCTTTCGCAACGGGTTCCCGAAGCTCGTCTCGCAGGATCACTCGTGGCCGGCGGAGCAGGTCCGGCTCGGCCTGATCAAGCCCGAGGAGGTCGCGACGCATCCGCTCAAGCACCGCCTCACGCGCGCGGTCGGAGTTTGGGAGCAGATCCAGCCGTTCACCGACAAGATGAAGCTCGAGGAAGGCGACGCGGTCGTGCTGTGCAGCGATGGCGTCGAGACCGCGGGCGTGAGCGTCGAGGAGATGGGACGGCTTTTGCTGAAAGACGGGAATCTCGACCGGGGGGCGGAGCGGGTGATCGAGCGGTGTCGGGAGCTGGGCGCGCCCGATAACGTCACTCTGGCGGTGGCTCGGGTTGAGGTTGACGTAACCAAGACTGCTGTTCTTCCGAAGTTGAAGCTCTAGCCACGTTCCCCC
>DATHDR010000380.1:0-6348 GCA_035318965.1 Verrucomicrobiia bacterium
GAACCCGCTATTCGGAGGCATCAGCCCCGAGCCAATCCGCCCCAACATCGATTCCGCGATCGCCTTCATGAAGGTGGGCGGCCAGGACCTCTGCATCTGCACCGATGGAGACGCCGATCGGGTGGGGATCATCGATGAGACCGGACGGTTCATCAACCAGCTGCAGGTCTTCGCCCTCTTGATGCTTTACCTGTTCGAGGTGCGCGGTATGCGCGGCCCGGTGATCAAGACGGTGAACATGACCGCGATGGTCGACAAGCTCGGCGCGGAGTTTGGAGCCAGGGTCTTCGAGGTGCCCGTCGGGTTCAAGTACGTGGCGCCGAAGATGATGGAGACCGACGCGGTGCTCGGCGGCGAGGAGTCGGGCGGCTTCGGCATCCGGGGACATATCCCCGAGCGCGACGGCATCCTGGTGGGTTTGTTGTTCGCGGATATGATCGTCAAAGCCGGCAAGCCGCTGTCCATGATCCTTGCCGACCTCGAGCAGCGGGTCGGACCTCACGCGTATGCGCGGCATGACATCCACCTCGTCCGAGAGACCTACGACGCCGACCGCAAGCGGATCCTTGAGACGCTCGAGAAGAATGAGCCGCAGGAGGTGGCCGGGGTCCGCGTCCAGCGGGTCCGCGCCGACGATGGCTTCAAGTTCTACCTCGAGGACGGCACCTGGGTCCTGCTTCGCGCGAGCGGGACAGAGCCGCTGATCAGGATTTATTCCGAGGCGGCGGACGGCGAGGCGGTCCAAGCGCGGCTCGCCGCGCTGGAAGACATCGTAGGCATACGTCAACATGCACAAGGCTGAGTTCGGGCGTGTAGAAACGTCGCGGGTCGAGAAGCCGTGGGGCTTCGAGCTGCGCTGGGCGATCACCGACCACTACGCGGGCAAGGTCCTGCACGTCAACAAGGGCGAGGCGCTCTCGCTCCAGTACCACGAACGCAAAGACGAGTACCTGTACGTCACCAGCGGCGTGCTGGACATGGAGCTTGGTGGACCAGACGGCGTGTTGACCACGCATCGCATGCAGGTCGGTGACACCCTTCACATCACGCCGGGCACGCGGCACCGCGTGACTGCCCTCGAGGATGCGGAGATCTTCGAGGTCTCCACCGCTGAGCTCGAGGATGTCGTTCGCATCCAGGATCGCTATGGTCGCGCCAACCGGTGAGCTCGACGTTTAGACTTCCAGCGGCCCGATGAAGACCCCACCGATCCCAGCCGAGAGGCTTGCGCCCACGACGATGGCCGACAAGTCGGAGCGCGACCGCAGCTTTCTGATCTTTGCCGGCGTGGTACTGGTCGCGATCGCGCTCGGCTTCAAGTCGGAGCTGCTGGGTCAGGGCCAGGTCTGGGCTCTCGCCCTTGGCCTGGTGGTCGTGGCCGCTCCCGCTCTGCTTGGCTACCTGCGAGGAGCCGAGGAGTTCCCGCGGATCGAGCATTACATCCCGGTGGCGCTTGGGGCCACAACCCTGGCCGGGCTGTCGCTGCTGGTGCCTGAGCTCTGGAAGTACCTCGTGCTGACAGCGGTGTTCGGCGCGGGGTTCATCCTCGCGGCGCGCCTCGACTACCTGCGGTTGCGCGATGAAGAGAAACGCGGCCATGTGGTGCTGCAGGAGACGATCATCATCCTCGCGCACGCGGGCGCCTACCTGGTTGTCGTGTCACTCCACTTCAACGCGATTCTCCAGCTCTTCTGGATCTTCAGCATCACATAGATGGCCTCGTTCCGCAGCTTTCGGATCAACGGTTCAGCCATCGCCCCGCGGCGAGCCTTCATCTTCGCGTTGTTCGTGGCCCAGGTCGTCACGTTCCTTGCGTGGGCGATCACGGCCCTGTCGATCTATCTGGTCGTGAACGAGGGCACGTTCGCGGTGATGCTGCTGTTCGCCTGGTACATCAACCGCGGCCTGGTCAGGCACACCGTCGAGGAAAGCTTCACGCGCAACGTGGTGCTCGAGTACGGCGCCTTCGCCGTGGTCCTCGTGTACCTGTTCGTCTCGAGCCAGCCCGGGCGCTAAACCGGGACGGCTTACATGCCGAGGTAGGCTTTCTGGACTTCCTCTGAGGAGAGCAGCTCCTTTCCTGTCCCGGTCTGCACGATGACGCCGGTCTCGATGACGTAGCCCCGGTGCGCGACCTCGAGAGCTTTGCGCGCGTTCTGCTCGACCAGCAGGACCGGGGTGCCGGTCGAGTTGATCTCGCCGATGATGCTGAAGATCGTCTCGACCAGGATGGGGGAGAGGCCGAGAGATGGCTCGTCCAGCATCAGCAGCTTCGGCCTGGCCATCAGCGCGCGGCCCATCGCGCACATCTGCTGCTCGCCGCCGGACAGGGTGCCGGCGACCTGGTTCCGCCGCTCTTTGAGGCGCGGAAACAGCTCGAATACATGCTCGGCGTCCGCTTTGATCTCTACCGCGTCGCGCCGGGTGTAGGCGCCCATCATCAGGTTGTCCATCACCGTCATGCGCGGGAAGAGGCGCCTGCCCTCTGGCGATTGGCAGATGCCCAGGTCGACGATCTTTTCCGGGCCGGTGCGGGTGATGTCATTGCCGTCGAACTTGATCGTGCCGGTACCCGGGTGCATGAGGCCGGAGATCGTGCGCAGCGTCGTCGTCTTACCTGCGCCGTTGGAGCCGATCAGCGCGACGATCTCTCCTTTGTCGACATCGAGGCTGAGCTTGCGAAGCGCCTGGATGCGGCCGTAGTGCGCGTCGATCCCCGCGACTTCTAGGAGAGCCACCTCAGCAGCCTGCTGGAGGATGAGCCGGCGGATCTTCGGTGCCCAGGCGGCCCATCTGCGTCGTTGCGTCCTGCGCTTCTCGCTCACGCATCAACGGATGCGCTCGCTGCGATGCTCGGCCGCGCCTAGCATCTGAACCACCTGGATCACCGAATCTCTCGCCGCTCACCTCCATCATGCTGCTATGCCGATTTGCCCAGGTAGGCTTCGATCACTCGCGGGTCCTTTCGAACGTCGGCGGGCACGCCCTCGGCGATCTTCTCTCCATGGTCGAGCACGACGATGCGCTGCGAGATGCCCATGACCACTTTCATATCGTGCTCGATGAGGAAGACGGTGATGCCGCGGGTCAGGATCTTCTTGACCAGATCCATGAGCTCGACCTTTTCCTGGGGCGTGAAGCCGGCGGCCGGCTCGTCAAGCAGAAGCAGCTTCGGGTCGGTGGCCAGCGCGCGGGCGATCTCCAGACGCCGCTGCTGCCCATACGGCAGGTTGCGCGCGTACTGGTTGGCGAATCGCTCGATGCCGACAAAGCGCAGGAGGTCCATCGACTTCTGACTGATCAATTCCTCTTCATTACGCTCTCGCGGGAGCTTGAAGAGGGAGTCCCAGAGCTTTGACTTCATCCGCACGTGATGCCCGACGCGCACGTTGTCTACGGCGGTCATGTAGTCGAAGAGCCGGATGTTCTGGAATGTGCGGGCGATGCCCGACCGGGCCACCTGGTGCGGCTTGGAACCGGTTATCTCCTTGCCGTCAAAGACCACGCTGCCGCTGGTGGGCTGGAACAGGCCGGTGACGCTGTTGAAGAGCGTGGTTTTTCCGGCGCCGTTGGGCCCGATCAGCGCGAACACCTCACCCCGCCTGATTTGAAGGCTCACGCTGTCGACTGCCACAAGGCCGCCGAATCGCTTGGTGAGGTTGGTCAGCTCGAGGATGTTGTCCGGGCTGGCCGGTTGGTCGGTCATGCGTGCGCCTGCTCGACCACGGTTTCCTCTTCCAGCACGGCGTCGTGCTTGAGCTCTTGCTCCCTGATCCGGCTCGGGAAAATTCCTTGCGGACGCAGAAGCATCATCGCGACCAGGATCACTCCGTACAGGAGGAACTGCAGGCGTTGGGCCAGGCCGGCCAGGCCCGGCCACTCACCCGACTGCGCGTTGAGAGAGCCGAGGCCAAGGAGGTTGGCGAGCGCTGTGACGTTCGGGGGAAGCGCCGGCAGGAGGTTGTTGAGCACGAAATAGATGACCAGCGCGCCGACGATGACCCCGGTGATGTTGCCCATTCCGCCGAGCACCACCATCACCAGCACCGTGACGGAGACCACGAACAGGAACGAGTCGGGGCTGACGAGGCCGAAGCTTGCGCCGTAGTACGCGCCTGCGAAGCCGCTGAACGAGGCGCCGATCGCGAAGGCAAGGAGCTTGGTGGTCACGGTGTTGATTCCCATGGCCGCGGCCGCGACCTCGTCTTCGCGAATAGCCATCCACGCGCGGCCGAGCCTGGAGCGGTGGAGGTTGGTGACGAGGATCACCGCGCCGATCACCATGATCACGACCAGGACGTAATACGCAACCGGGTCGTAAGCAAAGCTGAACTTCGGAACGAGCTCGATGACCGGGTTTCCTGCCCAGGGCCCCGTTATCCAGACCGGCAGCGTGGGCTGGTCGATGTTACCGATCGCGTTGATGCCGCCCGTCCATTGGTCAAGGTTGTAGAAGAGCTGCGGCACGATCTCTCCGAAACCGAGCGTGACGATGGCCAGGTAGTCGCCCCGCAGGCGGAGGGTGGGGAAGCCCAGGACCGCGCCGAAGACCGCGGCCACCACCATGCCGACGAAGAGCATCAGCCAGAACGGGAGGTGGAACTGGTGATGGATCGGCGAGGACGCGAGCTGGTTGGATGCGAACAGGGCGTAGGTGTAGGCCCCGATGGCGAAGAAGGCCGCATAGCCAAGGTCGAGGAGACCGGCAAAGCCGACCACGACGTTCAGCCCGATCGCCAGCAGTACGAAAGTGCCGGCATGACCGGCCTGGGCGACGAGGAAGGTGCTGTCGGTCGCGTAGATGGTCGCCAGAGGCCAGACCAGAGCGATGATCAGGAGGATGCCGTAAATTGCCGTGTCTCGGTCTTTTATGCGCTCCCGCAACCGCATGACCAATGGCAGCTTCGCGGTCTTTGCAGCGCTCATTTCTCAGGCACTCGCATTCCCATCAGTCCGGTCGGGCGGAAGACGAGCACCGCGATCAGGATCCCGAAGATGACCACCTGGGTCCATTTGGATCCGATGTAGGCGTCGCTGAATGCCGCGATCAAACCGATGATCATTCCGCCGAGCGCCGCGCCGGGGATGTTGCCGATGCCGCCGAAGACTGCTGAGGTGAAGGCGATCAGGCCCGTGCGGAACCCGAGGTTGTATGTGATGGTGTTGAAGTAGAGGCCCCAGATCATGCCGCCGGCGCCTGCCAGCAGCGCTCCGATGAAGAACGTGGCGGCGATCGTGCGGTTGATGTTGATGCCCATCAGCTGAGAAGCGTCACGGTCCTGCGCTGTGGCGCGCATCGCCTTGCCGAGCTTGCTGCGGTTGATGAACAACGCCAATAGCGCGACCAGGATCGCCGCGGCCACGACGACGAACACGTCCTTGAAGCCGATGAAAACGCCGCCGATGAAGCCCTCGTAACCCGGGCCGTGAGGAAGCAGGTTCGGGATGTGGACGGTCGCCGGACCGTGCCACAAGAACATGATCCCCTCGAGCAGGAACGACATGCCGATGGCCGTGATCAACGGGGCCAGACGGGGAGCGTTCCGAAGTGGGCGGTAGGCGACACGCTCGATGGTCACGTTCACCGCGCCCATGATCAGCATCGTGATCGGGAAGACGAGGAGCAGGGCCACCAGGTTTCCGATCTGGAAGACGTTCTCGCTGGTGGAGAAGAACGTGATCAACGCCGCGCCTATGTACGCGGACAGGGTGAAGACGTCGCCGTGCGCGAAGTTGATCAGCTCGATGATGCCGTAGACCATCGTGTACCCGAGCGCAACCAGTGCGAACATCGCGCCGTCGGCAAGGCCGAAGACGAGGACCTGCGCGAACTGGGTGGGCCCGGTGACGGCCTGGACAGCGAGAAGCACGATCACGACACCGCTGAGGACGTAGAAAACGAGGTCGGCCACGCTCATGCCGCCGAGACGAGCGGATCGCGCTCTCTTGAGCGCCGCAACCCTGGGTTCTAATCCGCCTGTGTCCAGCGGTCGCCTCCCCTCAATCGAGTTGGAGGAGGCCCGGGTGGGCCTCCTCCTTGATGGTTGCCTGTTTGAGTGCTGCTCTAGGCCTTTGCGAAGTCGAACTGCGTGTTCCAGACGAAGCACGCGGTCTTCGCCGTCTTGGAACCGCAAACGCCGGTGGACTGGGCAGGGTCGCTGACCGTCTTGACCTGGTAGATCGACACGATCTTCAGGTTGGTGTCGCCGTTGGCGTCGAAGTCGTAAGTGCCGATCACGCCCACGAAGCCCTTGGTCTTGGCCATCTCGGCCCGGACCTGCTCGCGGGTGGGTGAGTTGCCGCTGTTGCCCTTGATCGCGCGGCCTATTGCCGCCATCAAAGCGTTGG
>DATHDR010000381.1:0-3664 GCA_035318965.1 Verrucomicrobiia bacterium
CTGCTGTGGCGGTTGCGTTCGGGCTTGGTGATGCCTGGGGCAGCGCCGAGTTGATGGGCTGGATCACAGCGCCGTGATCGGGCAGCGAAACCGCGGCCAGCGTGCCGTCTTCCGAGATCGCGATCGGCCCGTCGTCGGGGCCGAGCTTCAGCGGGAACGGATTCAAGACGCCGGCGTCCGCGTTGAGCCAGTACCAGGCTCCGGTGCCGAAGGCGCGCACCGCGAGCAGGCCGGATTGGCCGGGCGCAGTCCCCTCGGTGAAAAACGCGGCCTGGTTCGGCGGCTTCGCCAGCACCCGCAGCGCGCCTGCCGGCTGCGTCAGGTCGAGCGCGTCGACCTCGTACGTCGCGCAGCACCCGACGGTCAGAGCGAGGTAGTGCGAGTTGGCGACGAGACCGATCGGACCTTCGCTCTGGGAGTCCTGCGAGGCTGCGATCGGATCGATGGCGCCCGTGAACGGATCGGCGCGAAAGATCCAGTCGTACGGTACGACGCCCGCGGTGGTGCGTCCTTCAGCGGGGCGGTCGTCGTGCACCGTGAAGTACAGCACCGGGTATGTGAGGCCGGGCGCCGGTCCCCAGACGGGCCCTGCGACCCGAAAGGCCGCACCGCCGGGCAGGGGCGCCAGGATGGTGGACTTTCCGGTGGCGGGGTCGAGCACGCCGACGCCCTGGTCGGCCACGTAGGCGATCAATCCTTGCGACAGGCCTCCCGTGATCGGGGTCGGCGAGTGCACGGCGGCGCCTCCGCCTCCGCAGGATGAGACCGCGATCACCGTTATCGCCGCGAGGACCAGATTTCTAATGTCAGACTTTCGCAAGCTGCCGATCTTACCTACCCACGTGTTACGAGCGTCGCGGCCGGTTCGTTACGTAGCTGAGATGAAAGTTCTTCTCGTAGTCATGTCGGCTGTCATCGCCATCGCCGCGTGCGGAAGCGCCGGCACGGGTTCGGGTACGCCGAGCCCCGGCACTGGTGTTGGGTTTGATACGGCTGTCAGCGAGAAGGACAAGACGGCCACCATGCACGTGGGCCAGAAGCTGGAGGTCGTGCTCCACTCCTACACGGGGATGGCCAACTGGACGGCGCCGAAGTCCAGCAACGAGTCGATCCTGGCCCCGGTCGTGAACCCAGCGGCGACAGCGGTCCGCGGTGTGACTCTGGGCGGCTTCCAGGCGCTGGCCCCGGGCGAGGCCGAGATCAGCTCGAACTCGAGCCCGAACTGCTCACCAGGTCAAGCGTGCCCGATGTACATCGCCGTCTACTCCGTCAAGGTGACGGTCACGCCCTAGGGATTCGCGGCGCGGATCGCTGCGGCTATCGCCTCCAGCTCTGCGCGGCTGGGCGGCTGGCTGTACCGCTCGGGAAACGTCAGACCGAAGCCGTCATTCGGGTACCGCGGGATGACGTGAACGTGGAAGTGAGGCACGTCCTGAAACGCGATCTCGCCGTCGGCCACGAACAGGTTGACCCCGCCCGCCCCCAGCGTGCTCCGCGCGACCGAGGCGAGCTTGCGCGCGACGCGAAAGGTTCGCATGGCAACGGTTTCGTTGAGGTCTGCCATCAACACGGCGTGGTCGCGGGGCACAACAAGCATGTGACCGTGAGTGATGGGTTGCACGTCCATGAACGCGACCACTGTGTCGTCCTCGTAGGTGAAGCTCGCGGGCGAGTTCCCGCGCAGGATCTCGCAAAAGATGCACTGATCGCTCATCCGGTAGCCCGAAGCTTAAGCGAGCGTGAAGCCCTGCAGGACTACTCCGGGTCGGCCACGGGTTCAATCGAAGACTCGATCGGCGCCGGCTCTGCGACCTTCGAGCCGTTGGCGTCTGAGGGCGCCTCGTGCTGTGCGGCCTCGGGCAGCAGCCCCGATTCGGAGCCGTTGGTGGCGACGGCGTTCTCTCCGTTGAGCGCGACATCCGCAGGTCGCTGACCACGACGACGGCGGCGCGTCCGGCGATCACCCCGGTGAGGACGCGACAGCCGCTGCACGTGTGAGCGAATGCCGACGCGCTGGCAGGCCGTCACCACCGCACCAACTCCTGCGACCAGGCCTTCTTCCTTGCAGTGCTCGAAGAGCGGTCCGAACAGCTCGGGTGCGCCGCCGATCACGGTCTTGGAGTCGCCGACGATGACCAGCAGCTTCTTGGCCCTGGAGATGGCCACGTTGACCCGGTTGGGGTCGTTCAGGAAGCCGATGGCCGCGCGGTCGTTCGAGCGCACGAGCGAGAGGATCACGGCGTCCGACTCGCGGCCTTCGAAGGCGTCCACCGACTCGATGTCGTCCGGCGGCACGATGCCTTTGAGGGCTGACACGAGGCGGTTGACCTGCGAGGCGTACATCGCGATCACCGCGAGCTTCGACTTGCGAACCCTGCGGCGGATGATCGAGGTGATGTCCTTGCACAGCGCAACCTCGAACTCGTTCGCGACCGATCGCTGAGCGTCGCGGTACTCGTCCTGAGCGCCGGTGTCGACCCACACGAGCTCCCGGTCGAATGGCCATGGCAAAGGCATCCGCGGATGAGGCGCTTCGTGGATCAGCTTGCCGTCGTAGAAAAGGTCTGAGACGACCCGACCGATCGGTTCGCGCATTCGGTACTGGCGGGGCAGCATGATCCGCGAGCCGGCGGAAACCTTGTCCCAGATCCAGCCGTAGAAGCTGTCGTCGCGGACGATCTCGTCGAGCGGCTGCTCGATCTTGAAGGTCGATGCCGCCTCCTCCATCACCGGTGGCAGCTGCTTCAGGTCGCCGATCATGACCCACCGCTTGGCGAGCGGCATCAGGGCGAGCGCTTCGTTGGCGCGCACCTTGTTCGCCTCGTCGAGGATCAGCCAGTCGAACACCTTGAACCGCAGGCGCGAGTCGATGGCGAGCCTGTTGCAGGTGCCTGCGACAAGGTTGTACGGCTCGAGGTCGTCGCTCTCGACGAGGGTCGGGCGAAGGCGACGGGGCACCTTGCCTGGTTCCGCGATGCGCGCCTGCCGCACGTGCGAGAAGCCGAGCAGGCGTTCCTGTCCGGTGTCGACTGCGTCGTTGGAGTGTGAGGACATGAGGATCGACGCGTTCGGGTTGCGGCCCAGGATGCGCCTGATCGACTCCACGATGGCCGTCGTCTTGCCGGTTCCAGGAGGGCCCTGGATGAGATACAGCTGCCCGGGCCTCATGCCCATCACGCGGGCGACGGCTTCGGCCTGCTCCTCGTTCGGGTCGGGCAGATGGTGCGCCTTCTTGCCGTCGAGCGGCACACGTGGCGGGCTGCCGAGCCAGCCGGTGTCCGCCAGCTCCGCGGCGAGGGCGCCGGTGCGCGGGCTGCCGATCTGCAGCTGGCGGATGACCGAGCGCTGCGCCTCGAACATCTCCACGCTCGCCGTCGGCAGCACGATCCCCTCGTCGGGCAGAGGGTCGTAGCGCCGGAAGCTCACCCACAGGTTCGAGCCCTGGATGCGGTCGAGCGACATGCCGCGGTACTCGGGGAAGCCGGCCGACCGGACGGTCAGCGAGTCGATGCCGCGGTAAATGCGCCCGTCGGCGTCGTCGACCAGGTGCAGGACCGCGCGCACGTACTCGCCGCCACGCATGTCCTCACCGCACTCGGGGCAGTGAATTCCGTTGGAGGTCGGGACCTCGGTCTCGCACTTGGGGCACTCGAGCCACTGCTCG
>DATHDR010000382.1:0-5500 GCA_035318965.1 Verrucomicrobiia bacterium
AAAACCCCCAACCACGGGGACATCGTGGATGGGATCGTGGTGCGGGTCGACGCGGACGAGGTCCTCGTTGACATCGGAGCCAAGGCTGAAGGCGTCATCTCGAGCAAAGAGCTCGGCGTGCGCGGCGACCTGGACTCGGTCGGGCTCGAGCCCGGCGACCAGATCAAGGTCTACGTCCTCCAGCCTGAGAACGAGGATGGCAACGTTGTCCTCAGCCTGCGGCGCGCCCGTGCGGAGACCACGTGGATTGTGGCCGCCGAAAAGCAGACCGACGGATCTGTCATCGAGGCGGACGTCAGGGAACAGAACAAGGGCGGCCTGATCGTCAACGTCCTGGGCCTCCGTGGCTTCCTGCCTTCGAGCCAGGTCGCGCGCGCCTACGCGGGCAGCCTCGAGTCGTTGGTCGGCCAGCGCATCCCGGTCAAGATCCTCGAGGTCAACCGCAAGCGCAACCGTCTGATCGTCAGCCAGAAGGCTGCCGAGGACGAGGACCGCGCGCGCAAGCGAGAGGAGCTCTTCAGCCGGCTGCAGACCGGGACCACGGTCAAGGGAACCGTTTCCGGCATCACGAGCTATGGAGCCTTCGTCGACATCGGTGGAGCCGACGGGTTGATTCACATCTCCGAGCTGTCATGGGACCGTGTCTCCAAGGTGACCGACGTCCTGCAGCTCGGCGAAGAGGTCACCGTCAAGGTGATCAAGCTCGACCCGGAACAGACAAGGATCTCGCTCTCGCTGCGGCAGCTGCAGCAGGACCCCTGGGAGCGGCTCGTCCAGTCGATGCCGATCGGCTCGATCGTCGAGGGCCAGGTGACCAAGACCAAGAAGTACGGGGCCTTCCTGCAGATCATGGCCGGAATCGAAGGGCTGCTCCACATCTCCGAGCTGTCGTGGGACCACGTCGAGCGGACCGAAGACGTGCTGAAGGTGGGGGAGACGCTCCACGTGAAGGTGATCGGGATCGACACCGCCCGTCGCCGGATCTCGTTGAGCCTGAAGCAGCTGTCGGCGCCGCCGGCCAACCTCGCGCCGGCACGCACCGAGCAGCGGGCCCCCGAATACGACGACGTCGAGGACGAGACCTAGCCTCTCAGCGCCTCGGTATTGCACGCGGTTGGCGCCAAACGGACCTTATTTCCGACGAATTTCGCCTTTTTGGCGCCAAAACCGTGTGCGGCGCGCCGAAATCAGCCTCCGGCTCCAGCCAGGCGCTGGCTGGCCGGGGCGTAGAACGGGTCGATCTGCAGCGCTCGCTGATAGTCCTTGCGAGCCTCCGCCGACCGGCCGAGCTCGGCCTCGCGGTCGCCGAGCTCCACGTAGAGGCCGGGTTCCGTCTCGCCTAGCTCTGCCGCGCGCTTCATTTCCTCCACCCCTTGCGCGACCGATCCCTGGGTGACGAGGAGCTGCCCCAGCGCCCAGTGGTAGCGCGACTGAAGCGGGTCGGCCTGCACGGAGAGCTCGACTCTCCCACGCAGATACCACGTGTCGGCCAGCAGAGGTAGCACTGCAAGCGCGATCGTGGCGAAGACCAACGCGATTGCAGTTGCGGGTTGCCAGATCGTGGCTCTTGGCGACGTTTCGGCCGCAGCAAGAGTAGATCCTGCCGCCTGACGGTCCGCGGCTCGAATCTCCGCCCACAACGTTCCCGCCAGCAGCCAGAAGACGCCGGTTGCCGGAGCCCAATCGAAATTGAAGAGAACCCAGACCGTGTACCCGGCGCAGGCTGCGGCCAGGGCTCCGACATTTCCTGTTGCGCGCCATCGCCAGGCGCCGCGGACCAGTAGGGCGAGGATCCAACCGATGGCCGCGAGTCCGAGGAGGCCCTGCGTCGCGGCGATGTCGAGAGGGCCAGAGTGCACGCGATCGAACGTGACTCCCGGCGACCAATCGCCGGTCAGGAAGTGCCCGAATACGAGCCCGGTCGCATCTTCACCCCATCCGGTCAGAGGCCGCGCTGAGATCATCCGCAGGGCGTCCTGCCAGAGATGAATCCTCAGCAGCTCGGGGTCGTCGTTGAGGAAACGCAGGGGCGAAAGGAAGATCAGAAGAAGGGCGGCCGCAATCGCGGCTGCTGACCCGACGACGGCTGCGGTGGCCAGCCTCCCCCGCAGCGCGAATACCAGCAGCAGAAGACAACCAGTCAGGGCTCCGAGGCCCCCGCTGCGCGAGGTTGAGGCCACCAGCCCGCCGGCCATGACGGCGATGCCGAGCGACCAGGCAAGCACGAAACTGCCTCCGCGCCAGGCTCGACTGAGGGCGAGCGGGACGGCCATCGCGATCAAGGCGCCCAGGAGGTTGGCGTTTCCGAGATTGCCGTCGGGCCGGTAGGGCACGTCTCCAAGCAGCTGCTGCAAGGCTTCGATGCAGGCGACTGCGGTGCCAAAGACAAGCGCAGCCACGACCCAGTCCCGGTGTCGCTTCTCCCACAGGAGCCACGCCGCGCCGGCGAGCAGGCCGAGGTAAGCGAGCCGGATGGGCAGCGACTCGTAACGTGTGTACGAACCCACGAAGCTCAGGGGCCACGAGACGGAGAAGACAAAGGCCAGAATCGCCGCGGCCGCGGCGGCGTACAGTGGCCACCTCAGGCTTCCCAACGGGGGCCGTCCCGGTGCGAGCAGGGCCAGGCTTGCGCCCAGACAGGCGCCGGCGATCACGATCGAGGCCCGCGGCAGGATGAAGGAGTCCTCCGCGGTGGGCAAAAAGAGCGTCGGAAGTGTAAGAGCGAGGGCTGCGGGGAAGTATTCACCGAGGCGCTCAAGTAGCGGCCTCATAGTGCCTCCACCAGGGAATTCCGCCGGTTGAGTTGTTCGTTATATTAGGGGCGAGGTACCAACCGGTACCCTAGCAACAGATCGAGGAGGTGCTGGCCCCACCCTAGGCGTAGGAATCCAGGAGGAAGAGACCTTGTATCCGTTTGAAAGATTTACTGAGCGAGCCAAGAAGGTTCTGACGCTCGCCCAAGAAGAAGCAGAACGATCGCACCACAGCTATATCGGTACCGAGCACTTGCTCCTGGGCTTGCTTCGCGAGGGTGAAGGCCTGGCCGCCAAGGTCCTCAACAACCTTGGCGTGGAGATCGGGAAGGTCCGCCAGACGATCGAGTCTGTGCTGGGCCGGAATGAGCGGATCATCATCCAGCAGATCATTCCGACTTCGCGTGTGAAGAAGGTGATCGAGATCTCCTTCGAAGAAGCACGCCGGATGGGCCACAACTACGTCGGCACCGAGCACCTGTTGCTGGGCCTCTTGATCGAAGGCGAGGGCATTGCCGCCCACGTCCTCGAGGACCTTGGCGCGACGCTGGAGAAGGTGCGCTCGGAAATCGAGCGCCTGCTCCACGACTCGAGCGCCGAGACCGAGGCGGAGCCCGCCCCCAAGAAGCCATCCAAGACGCCGCTGCTCGACCAGTTCGGCCGCGACCTCACCGAGCTCGCCCGCAGGAATCAGCTCGATCCGGTCATCGGCCGAGAGATGGAGATCGAGCGTGTCATCCAGATCCTCAGCCGCCGCACCAAGAACAACCCCGCCCTGATCGGCGAGCCCGGCGTCGGCAAGACTGCCATCGCCGAGGGCCTGGCTCAGCAGATCAACATGGGCAACGTACCGGAGTCGCTTCAGCACAAGCGCGTGCTGACTCTCGACATGGGCGCCCTGGTCGCCGGAACCAAGTACCGCGGTGAGTTCGAAGAGCGGTTGAAGAAGATCCTCGACGAGATCCGGTCAAGCCGCGAGGTGGTGCTCTTCATCGACGAGCTGCACACCCTCGTCGGCGCAGGCGCTGCCGAAGGCGCGATCGACGCCGCCAACATCCTCAAGCCGGCACTGGCTCGTGGCGAAATCCAGTGCATCGGTGCGACCACGCTCAACGAGTACCGCAAGTACATCGAGAAGGACGCGGCGTTGGAGCGCAGGTTCCAGCCGGTCTTCGTCGACCAGCCGACCCTCGAAGAGACGATCGACATCCTGAACGGAGTGAAGTCGCTCTACGAGAAGCACCACCGCGTAACCATCACGGACGCGGCAGTGCGCGCGGCGGCAGTCCTTAGCGACCGCTACGTCAGCGACCGCGCTCTGCCCGACAAGGCGATCGACCTGATCGACGAGGCGTCAGCCCGCGTGCGCATGAAGCTCACCACAACGCCCGACGACCTGAAAGAGCTCCAGAAGGAGATCAAGAAGCAGAAGACGGACCAGGACGACAATGTCAACAAGCAGGACTTCGAGGCAGCCGCGAGCGTTCGCGACAAGGTCAAGAAGCTGCAGGACAAGCTCGCGCTGAAGGAAGCCGCCTGGCGGGACAAGCTGGGCGAGACCGTCCCTGAGGTCGGCGAGGAGCACATCGCGCAGATCGTAGCCGCGTGGACGGGCGTTCCGGTCTCGCGTCTGGTCGAAGAGGAGACCGCACGTCTGCTCCGCATGGAAGACGAGCTCCACAAGCGGATGGTCGGCCAGGACGAAGCGATCCTCACCGTCTCGCAGGCTGTGCGGCGCGCCCGTGCCGGGCTTAAGGACCCGCGCCGGCCGATTGGTTCTTTCATCTTCCTCGGGCCCACCGGTATCGGAAAGACCGAGCTGGCGCGCGCCCTGGCTGAGTACCTGTTCGATTCAGAGGACGCGTTGATCAAGCTCGACATGTCCGAGTTCATGGAGCGGCACACGACCGCGAGGTTGGTCGGCTCACCTCCCGGCTACGTCGGCTACGACGAGGGTGGCCAGCTGACCGAGGCGGTTCGCCGCAGGCCTTACTCCGTGATCCTGTTCGATGAGATCGAAAAGGCGCATCCCGAAGTCTTCAACATGCTGTTGCAGATCCTCGAGGACGGACGTCTCAGCGACGCCAAGGGCAAGGTGGTCAACTTCGCCAACACCGTGATCATCATGACCTCGAACCTAGGTATTCGCGACGTCAACCAGGCGGGCACGTCACTTGGTTTCCAGCCTGCTGTGGTGGACGAGGCGGATGAGGTCGAGCGCCGTCACAAGAACACCAAGGAGAAGATCGACGAAGAGCTCAAGCGGATGTTCCGGCCCGAGTTTCTCAACCGGGTCGACGCCGTGGTGGTGTTCAAGAGCCTGACGACCGGGCAGATCCGGCAGATCGTCGACCTGCAGCTCCAGAGGCTGTCGAAGCACCTGGTCGAGCAGCAGATAACGATCGAGGTCACCGACGCGGCCAAGGACCTTCTCGCGAAAGAGGGCTACGACCGGATCTATGGCGCGCGCCCTCTGCGACGTGTCATCACGAGCCGGATCGAAGACAACCTTTCGGAGCACTTGCTGCGTGGGAAGATCGCCCGTGGCGACACGGTGCAGATCGACGTCGAAGGCGAGGATGGCCTCAAGTTCACGCCGGTCAAGCACAAGCACAAGGAGCCTGCGGGCACCGCGGCAAAACCCTAGCCTCGAGATCTCGTGGCGGTGGCTTAGTGCTTAAGCCACCCGTCGACGCCGCCGGCAAGCCTGGCCGGCGTCGTCTTGCTCGGGATCAGGTGATCGAGGG
>DATHDR010000383.1:0-2406 GCA_035318965.1 Verrucomicrobiia bacterium
TTATGGACTCCGCAACCCATGGCGATTCAGTTTCGACCGCGCCACGGGCGACATGTACATCGGCGACGTGGGCCAGAACGCGTGGGAAGAGATTGACGTGCAGCCCGCGGCCAGCGTGGGCGGCGTGAACTTCGGCTGGCCCGTATGGGAGGGTTCGCACCCATACCGCGGCGGGCAGCTGGTCGGTGACACAAAACCGGCGGCCGATTACTCGCACGCAGGCGCCAATTGTTCGGTCACCGGCGGCTATGTCTACCGAGGCTCGGGGATCCCGTCGTTGCAGGGCTTCTACTTCTACGGCGACTACTGCTCCGGAAAGCTCTGGTCGCTGGTGCGACTTGGCGGCCAATGGCACGCTTCGCTGATCCTGGATACGGATTTTCTTATTTCGTCATTCGGCGAGGACCAGGTCGGCGAACTGTACATCGTGGACTTGAGAGGCTCGGTCTACCGCTTTGACCCGAAATAGACGATCGTCAGGCTCCGTCGATCGTCCTGCCGCTCGCTGTCCAGAGTGCCGAGCTGTCATGACTGCGATTTCCAGTGGTCCGATTCCGCCTCAGCGCCGCTCGGTTAAACTCGATTGAGCATGGGCCTGGCCCAGATCAAGATGCCGCAGCTCGGTGAATCGGTCACCGAGGGCACCGTCGACAAATGGCTCAAGCACGAGGGCGACCTGGTGAAGCGCGACGAGCCGCTTGTCGAGGTCGTGACCGACAAGGTCAACGCCGAGATCCCGTCTCCGTTTGAAGGCAAGCTGGTCAAGATCTCAGTCTCCGAGGGAGAGACCGTGCGCGTAGGCGCCGTGATCGCCCAGATCGAGGTCAAGGACGCGGCCGGTACAGCCGCCCAGGCACCGGCGAAGCCCTCCGGCGAGGCCGGGGTGGCGCACACCGAGGTATCGCCTGAGCCGGCAGCTGGCACCGCTCCTGCCGCGACAGCGGTTGCAACGCCGGCCGGGAACGGTGGTGGAGAACGGGCTCGCCTCTCCCCAGCAGTGCGCAAGCTGGCCGCCGAGCACGGGATCGATGCCGGGAGCCTGCGTGGATCGGGCATGGGAGGCCGTGTTACGCGTGACGATGTCCTGGCGGCTGTTGGCGGCGGTCAGATGGCGACCGCGGTGCCCCCCACTGCGCCTCCGCCGGCCGCGCCGGCTCCAACACGTGTCGACGGCACGCGCGAGGAGCTCGTGAAGCTGAGCGTCATGAGGCGCTCGATCGCCGAGCACATGGTCCGGAGCCTTGCCACATCGCCCCACGCCTGGACGCTGCAGGAGGTCGACGTCACCAACCTCGTCAGGTATCGCGAGGCCCAGAAGGACGATTTCAAGAAGCGCCACGGGGTGGCGCTGACCTACTTGCCGTTCGTGGTGCAGATCCTTAGCGAAGTGCTCAAGCAATACCCGTGGCTCAACTCAACCTGGGCGGCGGATGGCGTCATCCTGAAGCGCTACATCAACCTCGGCATTGCGGTGTCCATCCCCGACGGCCTCATAGTGCCGGTGCTGAAAGACGCCGACCAGCGAGGATTCACCGATTTGGTGCGTACGCTGAACGACCTGATCGAACGCGCTCGCAACAAGCAGCTCAAGCCGGAAGACGTTCAGGCCGGCACCTTCACGCTCAACAACACTGGCGCAACCGGGTCTGTAGCGAGCCAGCCGATCATCAACCAGCCGCAGGCGGCGATCCTCACCACGGAGTCGATAGTCAAGCGGCCGGTCGTCATCAACGACGCAATCGCTGTCCGCCAAATGATGAACATGTGCCTGAGCTTCGACCACCGCATCATCGACGGGATGATGGCCGGCCAGTTCCTCGGGACCATGAAGAAGCGACTTGAAGAGTGGACGCCCGGTAGCATCCAGCTGTGAGCAGCCCACAGCCTTTGACACCATCGGCGATTCCATCGTGGATCCGGGTGCGCGTCAGCGAGGGCGAGAATTTCAAGGACCTGAAGCAGATGGTGCGCTCCGGCCGTCTGCACACCGTGTGCGAAGAGGCGCGGTGCCCGAACATCTTCGACTGCTGGAACCGCCGGACCGCCACGTTCATGATCCTGGGCGACGTCTGCACCCGAGCCTGCCGGTTCTGCGCCGTGACGTCGGGCCGGCCCACCGAGCTCGACCTTGGCGAACCGCTGCGCGTTGCGGAGTCGGTCGCTGAGCTCGGATTGAAGCATGCAGTCATCACATCGGTCGATCGCGACGACTTGAGGGACGGCGGTGCGGGCATCTTCGCGCAGACCATTCGAGCGATCCGCCGCCGCAGCCCCGACACGACGATCGAGGTGCTGACCCCAGACTTCCAGGGCGACCTTGATTCCGTGCAGATCGTTGTCGAAGCACGGCCCGACATCTTCAACCACAACACCGAAACGGTCCCGCGCCTCTATTCCCGGATCCGG
>DATHDR010000384.1:0-4066 GCA_035318965.1 Verrucomicrobiia bacterium
CGTGCAGCGCGAGCCCAGACGAGCCGCCAACCAGAATGCCCTCCTCGCGGGCCAGGCGGCGGGCCGCGACGAACGACTCCTTGTCGGTGACCTGGACGATCTGGTCGACCAACTTGATGTCCATCGTCCCGGGCATGAAATCCTCGCCGACTCCCTCGACTTTGTACGGCGCGATGGGGCCCGAGTAGAGCGACCCTTCCGGGTCCGCCCCGACCACGTGCACCGACGGCTTGCGTTCCTTGAGGAACTTCGCCACGCCGCTGATCGTGCCGCCGGTCCCCATCCCGGAGACGAAAACGTCGACCTTGCCTTCCGTCTGCTCCCAGACCTCAGGCCCTGTCGTCCGGTAGTGGGCCTCAGGGTTGCGCGGGTTGAAGTACTGATTGGGCTGGAAGGCGCCCGGCACCTCGCGTGCGAGCCGGTCCGCGACCGAGTAGTACGACTGCGGCGAGGAGCGCTCGACGTTGGTCGGGCACACGACCACGTCCGCGCCGTAGGCCTTCAGCAGGCTGATCTTCTCGGCCGACATCTTGTCCGGCATGACGAAGATCATCTTGTAGCCCTTGATCGCGGCCACCATGGCGAGACCGTGGCCCGTATTTCCCGACGTCGGCTCGATGATCGTGCCGCCCGGGCGCAGCTGGCCGGTGCGCTCGGCCTCCTCGACCATGGTCAACCCGATCCTGTCTTTGACGCTGCCGCCTGGATTCAGCTGCTCGAGCTTGGCGAGGACCGTTGGCTTGAGGCCTTTGGTGACCTTGTGCAGGCGCACCAGCGGCGTGTTCCCGACGATGTCGAGAATGCTTTCGTAGTACTTCACCGCACCCCCCTGGATTCTAGCCTCGCCTCAGCGAGCCGGTCGGCGCGATGATCGGCGCCGAACCAGCGAACGAACACCGCAATCGCAGCCACCGCAAGGGTCGCCTTGCCCAGGGTCATCAGCACCGCGCCGGCGACGGTCTGGTCGATCAGCGGAGTCAGGGAGGGGATCAGCCGCGGCACGTGGGTGTAGTAGTCGTAGAAGGGAACGCGCGAGAAGATGAGTGCGAGGGCCACGCCGTCCTGCGGCAGGGTCGCCAGGAGCATGTAGAGGAGCTTGGCGCCAGGCGACATCTGCCAATGCGCGTGGGCCGAGGTCGCTTGCAGGATCGGCCAGTACATCACGACCCCTGCCGAGATGAACGAAACGTGCTCCACGATGTGCAGCGGCTCTGAGTTGAGGGTGGCGTCGTAGAGCGGCGGCAGGTGCCAACCGACCATCACCAGGCCGGCTATGACCTGGGCCGGCACGGGCTCGGTGAGTGCGCGAACACCTGGCACGCGCACGATTTGTCCAACCATCTGGGACGACAGGCCGAGGAGCATCAGCGGCGGCGCAACGAAACCAAGCAGGACGTGCTGGAACATATGGACGCTGTCCAGGTAGTAGTCGCTGATCGTGTCTAGCGGCGTCTCGAGCGCCAACCACAACGTGATGAGCCCGAGGCCGAAATAAAGGGAGTGCTTACGTTGGGCATCGGAGACTGTGCCGGCAAGCCATGCGTGACCGAGGTATAGAATCACCAACCCGGCGTACACGCTCAGGTCCACTGGCCAGGTCACATGTTCACCCTATCCCCCTCCGTGCGCGGAAGCGCGATCAGAAAGATCAGCAGGACCATCGCATGGGCCGCCGTGCACCAGAGACAGACCGCCCCCAGCTGCACGATCTCGAGGTAGACCAGCAACAGCACGGTCACCAGACCGATTGACGACCAGGCAAACAGCGCCCTGTGGTGGCGGAGCAAAGCCAGCGCGGCGCTGACCGTGAACCATACGATCCCGGCCGCCGAAGTCGGTATGCCTGAGCCACCGATCACCGCATACCGGCTGGTGAGCACCTGCTCGCAGTTGATCACGCCGCTCACCGGGCAGGCCAGCGGGACGGTCGAGTAGTGCACCACCGTCAGGTAGGTCGAGATCGCGAGACCTGCGAGGCTGGCGAGCACCGCCAGCTTCAGCCAATCCACTAGCCCAGCGTCTTCTCGATCGCCTGGATGGTGGCCGACGAACAAACTGACGCGGGCTGATCCCCCGTCAGCTTGCAGACCGCTGCCGTGATGAGGTTGGCCGATCCGAGGATCGCTTTCGCCTGCGCCGAGTCGGGTTGCTGCAGCGTGTCGGACACCGCCTGCCAGCTCATCCCGCTCAGGACGTCGGGCAGATACATCGCTCCAGAGAACGCGTAACGGTTGCCGAAGTCGACGAATGGGATGGATCCCGAGGTGTCGTAACGGTTCACTAGAGCCTGTTGCGCCGGCGTCGGCGACTCGAGCGGATTGCGGTCGCGGTCAGTGCTCTCCACAGACACGAAATCGAGGTACTGGCTGTTGTAAGTCGCGCCGTGGAATGTGAAGGTGGGCGTATTCGGATAGGCGTCTGATGACGAGGAGGTGGTCGTCTTGAGACCTGAAAACGTGCCGAACCGCGACAGGGCGATGATCATCGGCCACCTCTCCGCCGCGCAGTATGGGCAGTACTCGGCCCCCAGGTAGAACACCTCCGGATGGCCGTTGGGTCCGGTAAGTGGCGTTCCCGACACCGGCTTGATCACGTTGTTGGCGGAGCCCTTCCCGATCGCGTCAAGCTCGGATGCGGGGATGCTCGTGATGGCTGCCACCACTCTCTGTGTCGCGTCCAGGTTCAGTGGCGGGGGCGGCACCGGCGTCGTGTACCACCGGATGATCAGGAAAGCGCCCACCAGCACTGCGATGCCGGCAACGACCGCGAGCGGCGTCACCCATACGGGGGTGCGCGACACGGGCTTGCGCATCGGCCTGGCGCGTTTGGCGGGCTGCCGGCTCATCCGGTCTCCCTGGTGATCGGTTGGGCGAGGATCCACAGGCTGGTCATCGTGTACATGACCATGAGCAGAAGCATGGGGTACTGGCTCAGCAGCGCTCGCTGAGCCGTTCGGAAACGCTCGCCCGCCCTCAGGTGGGCGAGATACACGGCGATGACGTGGCCGATGACGATCAGCACCACCTGCGCATACCAGACGGTCGACGCCTGAGCCAAAGCGAAGCTTGGCTTCAACCCGGCCACCGCGGGCCATAGGTGCCAGCCCCTGGCGAGCGGGTCGTTGAGCAGCGGTATCAGAGCTTGCGACTGGACGACGACATAGCTGTAGTTGTGGGCCGCGTTGTAGACCAGCGCGATGGGTACGAGCGTCAGTGCGAAAGCGGAAATCGTGGCCTTGAGGTCGACGTTGCGCTTGCCCAGGTAGATGACGAGCTCCATGAACGTGATGAACACGAGCAGGAACGCGATCGAAAGCAGGATGAGGCCAAGCGTGCGAACGAAGAAGAAGCCGAAGCCGCCCATGGGGAGCCAGACCGGCTCGAGGTCGACTGTGAAGTTCTGCCACGCGGGCGTCACGATGATGCCGTCGAAGGCGAGGGTCGAAAGCATCAGGATCACGAAGACGACTCGATCCCAACCTGTGGCTGACGGCTTGAGCAAGCCAACCCCCCACGGCCGGAGATACACCATGCTGATTCGTCCCGCGTCGTCGCGCTCAGCCTCGATCGGACTGAAGCGGCCAACGATGCCGAAGAGCACCGTGAAGCCCTCGCAATGTTCCAGCCACTCATCGCGACCGAACAGGAACATCCCCGCCAGGGTCACAAGGGAGTAGATGACGGCGAGGAGAGCGACGAGCCAGGGCCGGTTGGCCATACCGGAGGTGAGCTCGAGGCAAGCGAACGCAAAGTAAGCCGCCGTCGCCGGCCAGACCCCAACCGACTTCGGCAGCTTCCACACGGACCGCAGCCGCATGATCCGGTTCACCACGTCGTAGATCGCCGACCAGGGGTTGACCAGGTACCAGAGGTTGCCGACAAGGCCGGAGGCGATCACGAGCCCCGCCCAGAAATAGATCCACACGAGGTACTCCGCCGGGTTGAGCACCGGGTTGGTCGAACCGAACAGCCCCGTGATCACGGTCGCCAGGAGTCCTGCGACGCCAATTGCGCCTCCGATGATTCGGGGCCAACCCGAGCGAGCGATCGGAACCAGCCAGCGCAAG
>DATHDR010000385.1:0-2167 GCA_035318965.1 Verrucomicrobiia bacterium
GGGATCGCTGCTGATCTCGGCGGAGGACGGGCTGGTGGTGGCCGAACGGCTGATGGAGGGGATCGATGGGCGTGCCGTTGCCGCACTGGCCGCGAGCCTGGTCCAGCGACTGGGTCGCGCCACCGGCGGGGCCGGCCTGCAGAGTCCAAAGTTTGTCCACCTGCGGGGCAACGCCGGGTCTGTCCTCGCCGCGCCGGGGCGCGACGATCTCGTCCTGGTGGCAGTAGTTGATCCCGATGCCAATGTGGGTCGCGCACGGATCGAGATGCTCGACGCGGTTGCTCGCCTAGCCTGATGCGGGCGCTTGAGCCGTGGGTGGTCGCGCCGATCCAGACATTTATCACCGAGTCCTCAGCGCGGCTCATCCTGCTGATGACCACGTCCGGCCAGGTCGTCGCGCAGCATGGATTCTCGCGCTCGCTCGATGTCATGACGGCCTCCGCGCTCGGCGCCGCGATCGTGGCATCCACCGAGGAGCTGGCCCGGATCATGGGAGCGTCGCGGTTCGGAGCCGTGGTCCACGGTGGTAGCCGCCAGAGCTGCATGCTCGCGGCCTTCGGGACACCTCGAGGCCGCTGGATCGGCCTGGTGGTCTTCGGATCAGAGACGTCGGTAGGGATCGTCCAGCTCTTCTTCGACAAGATGGTCGAGGAGCTGGTCGGGGCAGCGCCCAAGGAACAGCCGCTGCCTACGCCGGTGCTGGCGGAAAACTTCGAGCACGACCTCAACGCGAGCCTTAAAGAGCTCTTTGGACGGTAATCGGAATGTCTCTCGTCAACTTCACCGCGCGTGAGATCACCTGCAAGATCGTCTACTACGGACCGGGACGGTCCGGCAAGACGACAAACCTGCAGTACGTCTACGGTCGCGTACCCGAGGCGCGCCGCGGCCGGATGGTCTCGTTGGCCACCCAGACCGACCGGACGCTCTTCTTCGACTTTCTGCCGCTGGAACTGGGCATGATCTCGGGGTTCACCACCAAGTTTCAGCTCTACACCGTGCCGGGGCAGAGCTACTACAACGCGACACGGAAGCTGGTGCTCCAGGGGGCCGACGGCGTGGTCTTCGTCGCGGATAGCCAGGCGCGCCGGTTCGACGACAACATCGAGAGTCTGCAGAACCTGCAGGACAACCTGCTCGCTCAGGGCGTGGATATCCGGCAGCTGCCGGTCGTGTTCCAGTACAACAAACAGGATCTGCCTCGCGATCTCATCCTGACCCAGGATGAGATGGACGATGCCCTGAACTTCCGGTCCGTCCACAGCTTCAGTGCCGACGCGCTCCACGGCACCGGGGTATTCGAGACCCTGAAAGGTGTCTCGGAGCTGGTGCTGAAGCGGTTGGCGGCGGGGACCGCGGTCGCGTGACCGCGACGCTGAACCCCCTCTATCGGTTCGACACCCTCGTCGTCGGGGCGGCGAACCGGTTGGCGTTCACCGCGGCCAAGGCGGTGGCGGAATCGCCGGGCACGGTTTACAACCCGCTCTTCATCTATGCCCGTCCGGGGCTGGGCAAGACCCATCTGTTGATGGGCATCGGTCACGCTGCCCGTGCCATCAATCCGCGTCTGTCGGTCGAGTACCTCACGCTGGATGAGTTCGTCGAGGCGTTTCACGCGGCTATCGCGGCAGGTCAGGGCGAGGCCTATCGCCGCCGGTTCATCGATGTCGATCTCCTGCTGGTGGACGATGTGCAGTTCCTCACTCACCGGCGCGAGATGCAGTCGGAGCTTCTCCGCCTGAGCGACGCGCTGCAGACGGCAAATCGCCAGATCGTGCTCACCAGCGATCGGCCTCCAGCCGAGATCGAAGCGCTCGACGAGCGGCTCATCCGCCGGTTCGCCGGCGGCCTCGTTATCGATGTGTCGGCGCCGGATTATGAGACCCGGGTCGCGATCCTCCGGCGGAAGGCGGAGGAACGGCGGGCCAGCTTTGGGCAGGGCGTCCTGGAGGCGGTCGGGTCTCTCGCCATCGACAACGTGCGCGAACTGCTCGGCGCCCTCAATCGCCTGATCGCCTTCCAGGCGGTGAGCGACGCGCCACTCAAGCCCGAGCAGGCCCGGGCACTGGCCGCCGGCCTGAAGATCACGGAAGAGGCGCCGGCCTCCGATGTCGCCGGCGGGGTGGACGAGTTCGGCGATTTCCTCTCCGAGGTCTCCGCCACCGTG
>DATHDR010000386.1:0-2014 GCA_035318965.1 Verrucomicrobiia bacterium
CTCGTTGGGTCCGTAGAGGGTCGGGTACGCGCCGCGCGTGGTGCGCATGTACACGACTCCGTTGGTTTCGGCCATCAGCTTGGTGAGCTTGGCCGTCTGGTTCGGGTCGCTCGGGTACAGCACCGTTGAGCCGATGATCGCGCGCATCGCGGCCAGGTCCTCCAGCGCCATCTGGGACGGCCCGTCCTGGCCGATCTCCACCCCGGCGTGCGAGCCGACCAGGCGGATGTTGGCCTCCGAGATGCCGGCCATGCGGATGAAGTCGTAGGCGCGGCTGAAGAAGGCGGCGAACGTCGAGGCGAAAGGCTTGTAGCCGCGCACGCTCATGCCCACTGCGGTCGCGACCAGCTGCTGCTCGGCGATCCACATCTCGAAGAACCGATCGGGGTACGCCTTGGCGAACTCGTCGGCGTGCGTCGAGTTCGAAACCTCGCCGTCCATGGCCACCACGTCAGGCATCGCGCCCAACGCCACCAGCGCATCGCCGTACGCCTTGCGGGTCGCGACCTTGTCCTCTTTCTTGTAGACGGGGAGGTCCACGGCCGGCGGGGCCTCCGGCCGCTTCGGTGCGCGTGGCGTCGCCTCGGGCTTTGCGGTTTTGACCTTCAGGTGACGGATGCCGCCGAGCTCTTTGATCGCCCGCTCGGCCATGTCCGGCGGCAGCGCCTTGCCGTGCCAGCCGTCCTTGTTCTCGATCTCGGAAAAGCCCTTGCCCTTGACCGTCTTGGCGATGATCACGGTCGGTTTCCCGGTCGCGGACAGCGCCAGGCCGTACGCGCGGTCGATCGCGGTCACATCGTGCCCGTCGATGACGATCGGAAAGCAGCCGAACGACTCCACGCGCCGGCGGTACACGTCCGTGTTCCAGCCGAACTCGGTCTCGCCGCGCTGCCCGAGGCGGTTGATGTCGAGGATTGCGGTGAGGTTGGCCAGCTGGTAATGCCCGGCCTTGTCGAAGGCCTCCCAGATCGAGCCTTCGGCGAGCTCCGAGTCGCCGCACAGCGTCCAGACGTGGTACGGGAGCTTGTCGAGGTCCTTCCCCGCCAGGGCGACGCCGACGGAGATGGGAAGCCCCTGGCCGAGCGACCCGGTCGCCACGTCCACCCAGGGGATGGCGGGCGTCGGATGACCCTCGAGCCTGGAGCCGAACTTGCGGAAGGTCATCATCTCCGCGTCGGTGACCGCGCCGACCGCCTTCAACATCGCGTAGTAGAGGGGCGAGGCGTGGCCCTTGGAGAAGATCAGGTGGTCGTTGTTGGGGTCCTTCGGCTTCGACCAGTCGTACTGGAGGTACCGGGCGATGAGGACCGCGATCAGGTCGGCGGCCGACATCGAAGAGGTCGGATGGCCGGAGCCGGCGGCAGTGCTGCAGCGGATCGAGTCGACTCGCAGCTGCTGCCCCAGCTGGCGGGCAAATTCGAGGTCTGTGGTGGCAAGCGCCTCGGTGGTGACCGTCATCTCACTCCCTACCACTTATCAAGTGGAGAGCTCCCGCCCGGCGGGCCCAGCTATATACGTACAAGTCTATCGATGTACTGAAAGCCCCTCCTCTACTCCCTCCCCCGCAGGGGGAGGGTTGGGTGGGGGGCGGCTCGAACTGGCTGTCAAGGCGGTAGCAATACGCGTCGACCTCCGAAATGATCGGCGCCATGTTCCGCGATCCAGTCATGCTCCACCGCGCTAGGAGGCTGCGGCGCGACATGACCGACGCCGAACGCAAACTTTGGTTTCGCCTGCGTCGCCGGCAGCTTGACGGGCACCGGTTTCGGCGGCAGGTACCAATCGGCGGTTACATCGTCGACTTCGTTTGTCTTGCCGAACGGCTTGTTGTCGAGATTGATGGCGGGCAGCACACCGAAGAGGCCAACGAGGTCCTGGACGCTCTGAGGACGAGGTCGCTTCAGGACATGGGCTATCGCGTTTTGCGTTTCTGGAACGCCAGTGTGCTGAGTGAGACTGGGAGCGTGATGGAGACGATCTTCGACGCTTTGTCTCCGGGGCGGGATGCGGGCTC
>DATHDR010000387.1:0-2438 GCA_035318965.1 Verrucomicrobiia bacterium
AGATGGTTTCCTGCAGGTCGTGGATGACGGCTCCTGTGGGAGAGGTGAGCAGCGCCACCGCTCGTGGCAAGAAAGGCAGCCGGCGTTTCCGTCCAGCAGCGAAGGCTCCTTCCGCCTCGAGCCTGCGCTTCAACTCCTCCAGCCGAGCCCTTAGCTTGCCGACGTCGTCGAACTCGATCTGGTCCACCACGAAGCGGACCGTCCCGTACTGCGGCCAGAAATCCACCCGCCCGCGGAAGATGAACACCTGCCCGTCCTCAGGCAGCGTGGTTACGCGGCGCGCATCGTCCGCGTACAGGAAGCCGTTGATCAGGCTCTGGCCGTCTTTGATCGCGAATCCGTAGTGACCCTTCGCCCCACGCTTCATTCCGCTGACCTCGCCCTTGACGAGTAGGGCTGTCAGAGGCCGCAGCTCGCGCTTGATCTCGTTGGCGAGCTCGGTCACGGTGAAGGGTCGCTGTGCTTCTTCAGGCCGCAGCATGATTGGCTAGCTTACGGATCAGACGGGGCGCGAGAAGTGGTAGTCAGAGATGCGCAGCCGCTTGTTGAAATACAGGCGATGCGCGTCCGCGCGGTCCTCGCCCACGCCAGAGTCAAGGTGGAACTCGTCAAGGTGTAGCCGTTTTGCCTCATCGACCATCCAGTCCAGCAGCTGTCCCGCATAACCCTGCTTTCGGTGTTCGAACCGTGTGCTGAGGTCATCGCAATACATCGCGTGGCCCCAGGCCAGGTAGTTGAGCACGCGGAAGCCGGCCACGGCCACCGCGTAGAGGTCCTCCTTGACGAAGAAGCCGACCAGCCGGTAGCCCTCCGGTCTCTGCACCTTGTCCACGCGCTCGGCGAAGGCCGGCTCCGGTCCGATGTTCGGCCTGAGCTCGAGCATGGCCTTGTAGGCGAGGTGGGTTGCGGGAGCCTGGATCTCCTGGATCAATCAGCCGCCGATCTGCGACATGGACTTGCCCGGCTTGATGAAGCCTGGCTTGTTGATGAGGTGTCCCTCCTCCTTGCGCCAGATCGCAGTCTCGATGACACGGCCGAGATGATCGTCGGACACTCCCGACCGCATGAGGTCTCGCAGCGGTGTCTCCTGCAGTGAAAAGAGACATGTGCGCAGGCCGCCTTCCGCGGTGAGCCTGATCCGGTTGCACGTCGTGCAGAACGCCTGGCTCACCGAAGAGATGAAGCCGACGCCTCCGGGCGTGCCGTCCGCGAACTTGAAGCGGGTCGCTGGCCCTGGCCTCGGGTCGGCCACCGGCACCAGCGGAAAGAGGTCTTCGATCTGCTCCTGGATGCGGCGGCTCGGCACGACCTGCTCGTTTGTCCAGATGCCGTCGCCGTCCAGCGGCATGAACTCGATGAAGCGAACCTCGTAGCCCTCGTCGCGGGCCAGCCGGGCGAAGTCGACGACCTCGTCATCGTTGTGGCCTTTCATGACGACCATGTTCAGCTTGATGGGCCACAACCCCGCCTCGCGCGCGGCCTGGATTCCGTCCATCGTGCGGCTGAACTGATCGCTGCGCGCGATCTCGTGGAAGCGCTCCATGCTGAGCGTGTCGAGCGAGATGTTGATGCGCTTGAGGCCCGCCTCTTTGAGCAGGTGCGCCTTGTCGCGCAGCAGCACACCGTTGGTGGTCATCGTGATGTCGAGCGTGGGGTCGATCGCGTTGATCATGCCGATCAGCTCTTCGACCTTGATGCGCACAAGAGGTTCGCCGCCTGTGATGCGGATCGTCCTCACGCCGTAGCGCTCCACGAAAATGCGCGCAAGCCGCGTGATCTCTTCGAAGCGCAGGATGTCGTCGCGTTTCAGCCACTTGAGGCCTTCCGCCGGCATGCAGTAGATGCAGCGGAAGTTGCAGCGGTCTGTGATCGAGATCCTGAGGTCGTCCGCGACCCGCCCATAGGAGTCGCGAAGCGCAGTCGTCCCCATTTGATCGATGATAGCCCCGGTGGCTTACGAGCACATCCTGGTCGAGATCGAGGCCCCGATCGCCACGGTCACGCTGAACCGGCCGAAGGTGCTGAACGCGCTGAGTCCGGAGCTGATCAGCGAGGTCAACGTGGCACTTGGTGAGCTCGACGCCGATGAGGCAGTGCGGGCGGTGGTGCTCACGGGCGGGCCGAAAGTCTTCGCTGCCGGGGCCGACATCAGCGATATGGCCGACCGCACCGCTGTCGACCAGCTGCGCCGCGACCAGACCGGCCGCTGGGCAGGCATCGCGGCCTTCGGCAAGCCCCTGATCGCGGCAATCAACGGCTACGCGCTGGGTGGTGGCTGCGAGCTGGCGCTAATGTGCGACCTGATCGTCGCCGGCGACAACGCGAGGCTCGGCCAGCCGGAGATCAACCTCGGCATCATCCCGGGGGCCGGGGGGACTCAGCGCTGGCCCCGCACCGCCGGCAAATATGTCGCGATGGAAGCGATGCTCACCGGCGGA
>DATHDR010000388.1:0-3016 GCA_035318965.1 Verrucomicrobiia bacterium
CGAAGTCCAGATCGCCGACGCGCAGAGGCTCGAGGCTTTTCTCGCGCTGCGGATCGCCGCCGAGCGAGCGCAGCTGCGACAGCTGGCCCGCGCCATCTACACGCAACCGAGCTCAGTTCTGGTGGTCCTCGCCGAGGCTCAAAGCTTGAGCGATCTTCTGACGCGGGTCGCCGACCTCAACGTGGCCGGGTCACGCGCTGCCGAGCTCAAGTCCTCGCTGGCCCACGACCTCGTCGAGATCGAGGTCCAGCGCCAGAAAGAGCAGGACGCACGCGACGAGCAGGTCAAACAGCGCAACGAGCTCGCCTCCCAGCTGACACAGCTGCGGGTGTTGCAGGCGCAGCAGGAAACCTCCATGGCTCAGCTCGAGCAGAAGATCGCGCAGACGCGCAGCGAGCTCTATTTACTCAACCGGCAGTCCGCGCAGCTGGCGCAGGCGGTTACTGACATGCTGCAGCAGCAGCAGGACGCGATCATCGCGGCCGCGATGCAGGCGGTGTGGACGCAGGTGCAGCTGTGGAGCCAGTCGAACAACGTCGGCCAGATCCCGACCAGCGTGGGCCATTCGACCCAGTACCGCTTTATCTGGCCCGAACCGCAAGCGCAGATCTCTCAGCGCTTCGGACCCAGCACGTACTGGTTCGAACCCGCGTACGGCAGCTACCCGCATTTCCACACGGGCATCGACATGGTCGAACCGTTCGGATCGCCGGTCTACGCGGCTGACGACGGCGTGGTTGCGCTCACTGGAGCCTCGAGCAGCGGCTACGGAAACTTCGTCGTCATCGCTCACACTGGCGGCCTCGACACGCTTTACGGCCACCTGTCGACCGCATTGGTCAAGGTTGGAGACCTGGTGACTCAGGGCCAGGCCGTCGGACTCGAAGGATCGACCGGGAACTCGACCGGTGCGCACCTGCACTTCGAGCTGCGTATCAACCAGAAACCGGTTGACCCGACGCCCTATCTCCCACCAGGACCTCCCTCGGCCTACAGGGCCTAGCGAGGCGGCGGCAGCGAGACCAGGACAGCAGCAGCAAGCAGCACGGCGCCTAGCGCAACCAGCTCCCCTCGCCGGCGAGCCCGCCAGGCAAGCCATAGCGCGATCGCAACGAGTGGCAGCTTGACCATCAGTACTGCGCCGTAGACGGTGGTCATGGTTTGCAGCGGATCGGCGAAATGCAGCAGCGCGAGCGCCGCGCCGCTCAACACGAGCAGGCCGGCCGACCACCCGGCCACCCGGCCGAATCCACCCGACGGCGCCACCACGTAAGCGGCCAGGCCGCCAACCCACACGCCCATCGCCGACACATGGATCGCGTTCAGCGCCAGGCCCATCGGCTGCGGGAGCGCCGGCGTGGCGTGCGCGGCGGTCGCGTCGACCACGGACAGCGCGAGGCCCAGCGACGGCACCGCCCAGCGCAGCCAGGGCGCCTGCCGAAGCGCACCCAGCACAGCCCAGAGAAGAAGGGCGGCGGCCAGGCGCAGGCCGAGCACCCGGCCGAAGGGCGATGCCAGCGCACCGATCAATGCATCGCCGTCGAAGGTCAGAGCCGGATCGAAGCTTGCTGTTTGAGCCAGAAGCGACAGCGGCTCCGCGACCAGGAGCAGCGCCGCACCGCCAGCCGCCAGGCGCAGCGGCCGGCTGTCCCCCGCAACGAAGAGCGCATACGTGGCAGCTCCAAATCCGAGCGCAAACCCTGCGAAATGCAGCCAGCGTCCGAGCGCCTGCAGGAACAATCCAAGCGGCGAGGACAGGCCGATGCTCCCTCCGCCGAATCCTGGCGCGTTGACGGGGCTCGCATGCCCGACGCTGAACGTGAACTCGCCACGCGACGGATGAGTGTCTGTGGCCACAACCGTCCAGTTCACCGCGTAAGTGCCTTCGGTCCGAGCAGTCAGCTGCACCGAGAGCCGGCTGCCCTGAGTCTCTGCGGGCCCGATCGACGCCAGCTTGCCATCGGGCCCATACACGCTGATGCCACGGCCTGCGGGCGTGACCGCTTCAGAGAACACGAGGTCGACAGAGGTCGGGGGCGAATTCAGGATGGCGCCGGGAATCGGGTTGGAACCGATCAGCTGGGCGTGAGCCAAAGCCGTGGTGGGGAGCAGCGCCAGCGTGGCCGCGGCCACGCCGGCCAGAATCAGGCGCCTCAGTACGAGGGTGCGGGCAGCGGCGGCGCCGTCACTGTCTCCGGACCACGGGCGCGGCTGATCCGGATCACGAGGCCGGCGGCCAGCAGACAGAGAAGGCCAGAAGTCATGAAGGCGAGCTGATAGTCGCCGAAGTAGGTTCGGACCGCCCCGGCCGCGGTCGCCGCTGCGGCCGCACCGAGCTGATGGGACGCGAAGACCCAACCGTAGACAACGCCCAGGTTTCGCCTTCCAAAGGTGTCCGCGGTCAGCGCCACGGTCGGCGGCACCGTCGCCACCCAGTCCAGGCCGTAGAAGACGATGAAGAGGAAAAGGCCAAAGTACTGCACTCCAAAGGCGTACGGCAGAAAGAGCAGAGACAGCCCGCGCAGCCCGTAGTACCAGAAGAGCAGCCAGCGCGAGTCGAGGCGGTCGGTGAGCCATCCCGAGATCATCGTCCCCGCAACATCGAAGACTCCGATAAACGCCAGCATGCTGGCTGCCGTGACCTCAGGCATCCCATGGTCGATCGACGCCGGAATCAGATGGGTGCCGATGAGGCCGTTGGTGCTCGCACCGCAGATGAAGAAGCTGCCTGCCAGCAACCAGAAGTTGCGGTTGCGCACTCCCATCGCAAGACCGCCGAGGGCGGCCCGCACCGGGTTTCGCAGCGGCGGCGCCGGCTCATCGGCCTCGGTGGCGCCGTACGCGCGCAGGCCGACGTCCGCCGGTCGATCGCGCATGAAGACCGCGACCAGCGGTATGCCGAGCAGCGAGGCGCCCGCGACCACCAGGGCCGCCGTACGCCACCCCATGTTCACGGCCAGCCATGCCAGCGCCGGGAGAAAGATCAGCTGGCCGGTGGCGCCGGCGGCGGTCAGGG
>DATHDR010000389.1:0-2806 GCA_035318965.1 Verrucomicrobiia bacterium
GCCGCGAGGCGCAAAAGGCGTCTGCCACGGCAGGATCGCCATACCGGAGCAACAGTGAGCCCTGCAGCAGAACGGCCATCCGCTCGACGATGTGGCGAGCTCGTGATTCGGCTTCGTTTGTGTTGGACAGCTCGCGCTTTAGATCGGCGACGGCGGTGTCGAGGCGCTCATCCGGGCTTGCCTGTCCCACCTCCGCAAAGAAGGCAGCGAGCGATTCCGGCTCACGGCTTAGCGCGCGCAGCACGTCTAGCGCATTCACATTGCCCGAACCCTCCCAGATCGAGTTGAGAGGCGCTTCGCGGTAGAGGCGCGGGAGGATCGACTCCTCTACGTAGCCGTTGCCGCCGTGGCACTCGAGCGCCTCGGCGACGACGGCGATCGCCCGCTTGCACGTCCAGTACTTGCCGACCGCGAGCGCGACGCGGCGGAAATGCGCCTCGTCAGGATGGTCCGGCGCGCGGTCGAAGGCTCCTGCCAGACGCATCATCAGGATGGTCGTCGCCTCCGACTCCACGGCCAGGTCCGCGAGCACGTTGGCCATCAGCGGCTGCTGGGCGAGCACCTTGCCAAACGCGCTTCGATGCGCTGTGTGATGTGTCGCCTGGGCGACGGCTTGTCGCATGAGGGACGCCGATCCGATCACGCAGTCCAGGCGGGTGTGGTTGACCATCTCGATGATCGTCCGTACTCCTCTTCCCTCTTCGCCGACGATGGTGGCCCACGCATCCGTAAGCTCGATCTCCGAGGACGCGTTGGATCGGTTGCCCAGCTTGTCCTTCAGGCGCTGGATGTGGAAGTTGTTGCGAGTTCCATCCGGAAGCACACGCGGCAGGAGAAAGCACGTGAGCCCGCCGGGTGCTTGCGCGAGGACGAGGAACGCGTCGCACATCGGTGCCGAGCAGAACCACTTCTCGCCGGTGAGCAGGTGCTCTCCATCAGTGCCAGTTGGCACAGCCCGCGTGGTGTTGCTGCGCACATCCGAGCCACCCTGCCGCTCGGTCATCGCCATGCCGAAGAGGACGCCGCGCTTGGACGACGCCGGCCGCAGGCCGGGGTCGTAGTCAAGCGTGGTCATCAGCGGCTCCCACTTCAGGGCGAGATCTTTTTGCTGGCGCAGGGCCGGGACGGCCGCGTAGGTCATCGACACCGGGCAGCCATGCCCGCCCTCGACCTGCGACCAGATGTAGAAGGCGGCCGCGCGCGCGGCGTGCGCTCCGGGACGCGGCTCGCGCCATGGCATGGCGTGCAGCCCGTGGCCGACGGCGACCTCCATCAGCCTGTGCCAGGCGGGGTGGAACTCGACCTCGTCGATCCGCTCGCCAAAAGGATCGTGCGTGCGCAGCAGCGGCGGGTTGGAATTCGCCTGGAAGCCCCAGTGGATTGCCTCCTGGGTGCCAGCGAGCCGGCCGAGATCTCCGACGAGGTCGTGGGCCCAGGACCCGCCTTCCCGCTCGAGCGCCTCGCGCAGTGGCGCGTCGGCCTCGAAGAGGTTGTAGTCGACCAGGGGTGGGGGCTGGTTCATACCCACGGTCTGTGCCTGAGGGCGCGTCCCCCCATCCCCGCCTTTATCCCCACGAAATCAGAGGCTGCGCCGTGATTTCGCGGGGGCCCCTAGGACCGGCGGGACTTCCCCCTGGGGGGGAAGAGATTTTTTCATCCAACTTCCTTGGCGAGTTCGGCGACCAAGTGCAGCTGCTGTTTGCGCTCTTCGTTGTCGAAGGCCATCGGCGAGACGATCAGCGTGTCGACGCCCGCGTCGCGGAAGGCGCGGATTCGCTCCTTCGCGCGCTGGCGCGGGCCGACGATGCTGACTGCATCGATGAGGTCCTCGGGCAGCGCGAGCATCGCCTCACTCTTGCGGCCCTCGAGGTAGAGCTCCTGGATCTGCTGTGCCTCGCGCTCGAATCCGTACGACGAGACGAGGCGGTTGTAGAAGTTCTGCTCGCGTGATCCCATCCCCCCGACGTACAACGCCAGCATCGGGCGCATCGCATTGCGCGCCACATCGACGTCGTCGCTGATCATCACGTTGACGCTCGGACAGATGCGGAAATCGTCCAGGGTTCGTCCCGCACGCGCGGCGCCCTCTTCGAGCGGCGTACGCAGGGCAGCGGTGTGTTCAGGTGAGAAGAAGACCGGGAGCCAACCATCCGCGATCTCGCCGGCCAATGCCACATTCTTGGGTCCAAGCACAGCCAGGAAGATCGGGATCCGCTCCTGCACCGGACGAACGGTCAGCTTGAGCACCTTTCCAGGACCATCCGGCAGCGGCAGCTCCAAAGTCTCGCCGTGAAACTCCACCTTCTGGTGCGCCAGCGCCATCCGCACGACCGCCACGTACTCCCGTGTGCGCTGAAGCTGCTTCGCGAAGCGGACACCGTGCCAGCCCTCCGACACCTGCGGTCCGGACGAGCCGAGGCCGAGAATCATCCTGCCGCCCGACAGCTGGTCGATGGTCGCTGCGGTCATCGCCGTCATCGCCGCGCTCCGGGCTGGAATCTGAAAGATCCCGGCGCCGAGCTTGATCCGGCTCGTGCCCGCCGCCAGCCAGGCCAGAACGGTTGCAGCGTCGGAACCGTAGGCCTCGGCAGCCCACACCGAGTCGTAGCCGAGCTGTTCGGCGGTTTGGGTGATTTCCAGCTGGTGAGCCGCAGTCAGCCCAAATCCCCAATAGCCGACGTTCAACCCGAGCTTCACGGTGGGCCGATTATCTATCTACCCGAGATCAGCAGTGTCAGCAGGAAAACATTGAAGCTGACGATTACCGCGATCACCACCGTGGCGACCACGGTCGTGACTCGACGGT
>DATHDR010000390.1:0-5876 GCA_035318965.1 Verrucomicrobiia bacterium
CGCGGTGTGCTGCGTTATCTGGCTGCGAGGCAGGGCAGGCGCAACGATCCCGGTTCCGAGGAGCAGCCGGGCAAGATCCTGCATGAGGTCCGCACCGGCGAGGTCGTGGACCGCGGCCTGTGGCCGCATCACCTGTTCGGCACCATCGACGCCACTCCACTTTTTCTCTGCGCGCTTGCTGAAAGTGTCGACTGGACCGGCGATGAATCCATCGTCGACGAGCTTTGGACCAACGCCGAAGCCGCCATCGATTGGTGCGCAAAATACGGCGATCTAGACGAGGACGGCTACATCGAGTACCGCGGCGCCCGTGCGCGCAATCAGGGCTGGAAGGATTCAGACGACTCTCTGACGCACGCCGACGGCACGGACCCCCCGCGTCCAGCGGCTTTGTGCGAGGTCCAGGGTTATCTCTACCGCGGGCTGCTCAGGCTGGCGGAGCGAAAGCCGGAGCTGAAGGAACGAGCAGCCGATCTGCGGCGGGGCTTCAACCGTGATTTCTGGATGCCGAGCGAGAGCTATGTCGCCCAGGCGCTCGACGGCTCCAAGCGACGCGTGGAGGCGATCACGTCAAATCCGGGTCACTGCCTGTGGGCCGGAATACTGCCCCGCGCCCGAGCGGCCAATGTCGCCGATCGGCTGGTCTCGCCTGAGCTGTTCAACGGGTGGGGCATCCGCACGCTTTCGGACAATGCGATCAACTACGACCCGGCCAGCTACCACAATGGATCAGTCTGGCCGTTCGACACGGCGATGGCGGCCGCAGGTATGCGCGAATCAGGCTTTCCGGATCGCGCGGAGCAGGTCGCCCGCGCCCTCATGGAGGCCGGGATCGCGATGCCGATGCGCAGGCTGCCTGAACTGTGGTGTGGTGACCGGCGCGAGGCGGGCCGGCCGCCGGTCGACTACGCAGGCAGCTGCAGTCCGCAAGCGTGGTCGGCCGGGTCCGCGTTCTCGCTGGTCACCACCCTGCTCGGCCTGAGCGCAGACGCACGGCGCGGCCGGCTTCGGGTCGCGCCGGTGGAAACATCTCTGTGGAAACGAGTTGAGGTGAGTGGGCTGCATTTCGGCGGGCAGCGGATCGAATTCGCGGTGGACGGCACGAAAGTGAAGGTTGGCAAATTGCCGAAGGGAATCTCCGTCTTGATGGGCTAGCTCGCGATCGCCCCCTCCCCTGCCCCTCCCCCTGCGGGGGAGGGAGCATTCAGAGCTTCTCTCGGTAGTACGACTCGTCGATCGCTCGCTCGTATACCGATTGATAGCCGTCTGCCATCTGGCCTGGTCCGAACCGTTCGCTTGCTCGCCGCACGCACCGGTCGAGGTCGATGTCGTCGATGTGTGACCACGCATCAACGAGACCGTCAAGGTCGTGGGCCAGCCAGCCCGTGACCCCAGGCTCGACTATCTCGCTTGCGGCGCCACGCGCCATAGCGATCACCGGCGTGCCGCTCACCATCGCTTCGACCATCGCGATGCCGAACGGCTCCTCCCACTGGATCGGAAAGAGCATGGCGCGCGCGCGGGCAAGCAAGTGCTGCTTCTCCTCGCCCACCACGTTCTCGTGCCAGGTGACGCCCTTACCGAGGTGCGGCTTGATCTCACGCTCGAAGTAGTCGCTACCTTCGTTGTCGACTTTGCCGGCCAGCACGAGCGGCACGCCGATCCGCCGTGCCACCTCGATCGCGATGTGCTGTCCCTTGGTGGGTGAGATCCGCGCCAGCTGAAAGATGAAGTCGTGCTTCTCCTCGCGCTTTGTGATGGGCGTGTAGTCGGCTGGATCGATGGCGTTGTACACGACGCGCCGCCAGTCGACTCCGGCGACGAGCGCCTGCTGCGCCTGGCTGATGGCGACGAGATGCACTCGATGTTCGACCGCCGCGAGAAACTCGCCTTCGGCCTCAGTGAGGTCGCCGTGGAGGGTCGCCACCACCGGTGTCTGCAGACGCGAGCTCGCTGCCACCAAGATCCCGGTCAGACCAGAGTGGTCGTGCACCACGTCGAATGCACGACGCTTCACCAGGTCGTACGCGCGATACAGAAACAGGCTTTCGCGCGGGATCTGGTCGCGGGTGCCGAGCTGGCTCGACCAGCTCTCGGGAGCGATCGCGATCGTCTCAAACGGCCCTTTCGAACCCTGTTGCCCGATGACGCTCACCTCGTGCCCGCGAAGCTGCAGCTCGCGCGCGAGGTGATATGCCATGAGCTCGATGCCGCCGTAGCCGCTTGGCGGGACCGGATACCAGGGAGACACGATCATCGCTATGCGCCGGCGGTGCACGTTCCTAAAACCCCCAAACCCTGGACGGCACCCTACGCTCCATCGACCCGAACTTAGCTGGCATCCACCTCCAGCCATGGCGCCGTTCCCTGGACGATCTCGAGGCCGGGCGTCCCTTCCGCGTCCACGGCACATGTCCCGTCGTCGCGGCGCCGAACACTCAGACGCAGCTCGTGCGCTCCCAGCTGCAGCTTGCTGAGCTCAAAGCTGGGACACCACGGCGGAAGCGCGGGATCCACGTACACGCGACCAGCAGGAACATCCGGCTCGAGGCCGAGCAGCACGCGGACCATCTGCAGCACGCATCCCGCCGACCATGCCTGGGGCACGTTGGCCATGCGGTATGGCACCGGTACCGCGAACTCTTTCCTGGGCAAGCCCGCGAAGAGCTCGGGCATCTGAATATCTTCAAAGCACATCACGGCGGAGAGCAGTCCGTCGAGCAACGTCCACGCTTCCTCGACCAGGCCGTAGCGCCGGAGTCCTGCTGCCGCGATCACGGTGTCGTGCGGCCATACCGAGCCGCGCTGATATGAATGCGGGTCGTAAGACGGATGCTGGTCCGACAGCACGCGCAAACCCCAGCCCGTGAACAGGTCCGGCTTGAGCAGCCGCTCGCCGGCGCGGCGTCCTTGAGGTCCATCGAGGATCCCCATCCACAAGCAGTGCCCGGGGTTCGAGACGACAGTCCGCACAGCCTTCTTTTGACCGTCGAGGAGGAAAGCGAGCTCTCCTGTTGGCTCGTGCCAGAAAGCCGTCATGAACTTTTGCCGCAGCTCAGCCGCTTCCCGCAGCAGCCGACTTGCTGTCGCGCTGTCTCCCCATGCTTCGAACAGGGGCGCCATGTTCCTTTTCGCACCGTAGACGTAGGCCTGCAGCTCACAGATCGCGATCGGAAGCTCCGGGAACACTCCCGACTCGTCGAGCACCCCGTCGTGCGCATCGCGCCAGGCCTGGTTGCGGTATCCGCGCTGCGTGCGTGGTGCGTACTCCTGAAAGCCATCTCCGTCGCGGTCGCCATGCTGGTCGATCCATTCCAGGCAGCGCTCGGCCACCGCCTTGAACGGCCGCAGCGCGTCAGCGTCGCCAAGCCAGCGGAAGTTCTCGGCGAGGAGCAGCAGATATAAAGGAGTGGCGTCGGCGGTGCCGTAGTGCGGACGGTGCGGCACGATGCCGAAATGCGCCCACTCTCCGACCCGCAGCTCGTGAGGCATCTTTCCCGGCTCCGCGTCACGCTCGGGATCGTCGATGTCGGACTGCCACTTGGCGAGGTTTTCCAGGGTCCCGATCGCGACCGCGGGCTGAGCGACCATCGCCTGCATCGAGGCGATCGCCGAATCGCGGCCGAAAAGGGCCATGAACCACGGCAACCCGGCCGCGGGCATCCAATGGTCGTCTTCCTCGACTGCGCCCTGGGCGCGCCCGGCGGAATCCTGCTGATCGAGACGCAGCGCGGCGAAGTCCTCGACCGCGCGCTCGTAGGCGAACTTCAACCTGAGGTCCGCCGGCTCGATCTGGGAGACGGAGCTCTGCCAGCTGCGCGCATGGAGCATGGGGTGATCCACGTCCTGGTTGAAGGCGCAGAGCGGCTCGACCGGCGGGAGCTGATGGTCATCGGTCAGCAGGTCGTACTGGAGGCACAGCTTCCACTCCTCGCCCGGCACGAGGTCGATCGGGATCCGGAGCGAGCCATTCGCATACGTGATACCCGCGCGCTCGGTGAGTGCGCGGACCAGGCACCGGCGGACGAAATCCTGGTTCTGATACCGAGCCTCGAGGCTGTTCGGCCCGACCCACCAGGTGTTGAGGTCGGCCCGGCGCTGCCACTGGCGCCGGCGCACCTCGAAGAGGTCGGCGAAGTCGCTCTCGAGGGCGATCTCGAGCAGGACGGTGAGGGGAGCGCGCCCGAAGGTATGGAGAGCAAGGTCCTCGTGCATGCGGTGGCCGCTGACCAGCCGGTCGAGCGTGATCGCGACGCGGGCGTCGCGCATGTCGCCGCCGAAGCCCGCGACCTGGTCGGCGATCATGTGCCAGCGGGCGTGGCGGAACGAGAGGCGAACCGAGGCGAGCGATTCAGGCCTCCGGCCGTTAAGCCTCAGCTCGTGACGCGACAGAAAGCGGGTGTCTGATGCGTAGAGCCCGTAGTCGAGCGCGTCCAGCGGGATGGCGCCTTGCTGATCCGTGACCAGGAACGTCGCGCCATGGTTGATCTTGACCGAAGGGTGCGCGTGAACGGCCGAGATGAGCGTGCGCCACGGCGACCAGCGGGTCTCGCGGTCGAGCGATACGTGACCCGGCGCAACTGCGGGTCGTGTTGATTGCGCGCCTTCCAGGCGGCTGCCTTGCTTCATTAAGGACTGCCCTAACGTTAGCCACCGTCGAAGCATTGCTGCAACGAGGCGTCTCTGAAGACCCGCTGAAACAATGTCGATGTCGCCGCCTTCGCGCATTCTTTTGAAAACTCTCGATCCATCTACCGATTTGTCCCTTGACTTTCATTCCGCGCGTTGACACAGTTATTTGGTTCCAAGAGGTTCGGACACCTCGATAACTGTGCTTTCAAGGGCGGGGTGTGCAGATGAGCAAAGGTTTGGTTCGCTGGTTCAGCGGTAAGCGCACGTTCGTTTCGTTTGCAATCGCGGCCGTCATCACCGGTGTCTTCACAGTCGTGCCGGCAGGCGCGGTCAGTGGGAATACGCGCGAGATATCCGCGTCTGGGGTGACCTCGTTTGCAGCGGCCGGATTGGGCAGCGGCGACCTACAGTTCCCAGAGTTCGTCCAGGGAGAAGCTGAGGATGCCTCCGCAGGCGGCACGGGAGACGCGCCCACCGTGGTCAATCGGAGTCAAACCAGCGGTCACAGCGGGCGGGGCGAAGCGACCGGCAATTCCCCCAAGAAGAACGTCAATGCTGACCTGGTTGTCAGCTTCGACGGTCTGAACCACCGGCAGCAGCGCTTGGCGAACGGCGGCAACCAGTTCTCGGTAGAGCCGCCTGACCAGGGCCTGTGTGCTGGCAACGGCTTCGTCCTGGAGACCGTTAACGATGTCATGGCCGTGTACGACCACTCCGGCACCAACCTGATCGGTCATGCAGTCGACCTGAACACTTTCTACGGCTACATACCCGCGATCAACCGCACCACGGGGGTGCGCGGGCCTTTCGTGACAGACCCGAGCTGCTACTACGACGGGGCTACCCAGCGCTGGTTCCACGTGGTCCTGACGTTGGAGGTCACCAGCGGCGGCGCTTTCATTGGACCAAACCACCTCGATGTCGCCGTGAGCCAAACCTCCAGTCCGCTGGGCGCGTGGACCGTCTACAGGATCCCAGTTCAGGATGACGGGAGCCAGGGGACCCCCGACCACTACTGCTCAGGGACCGCAGCCGGGACAGGTCACGGGCCGTGCCTCGGTGACTATCCGCACATCGGGGCGGACGCCAATGGCTTTTACATCACGACGAACGAGTACAGCTTCTTCGGCCCTGAGTTCAAAGCTGCACAGATCTACGCAATTTCAAAGCGGGCCCTGTCTGCCAACGCGACAAGCATCTCCGTCGTCCAGATCGACACCACCAATGCTGTGCGCGGCAACCAG
>DATHDR010000391.1:0-10470 GCA_035318965.1 Verrucomicrobiia bacterium
GTCGCACAGCGCTCGCGCGACGAACAGCAGAGCCTCGCGGTCTTCGACCGGTGGGTCGAACTGCCGGTGCGCACTGGTGAAAAGAGGCGGACGCCATGGCGTGAGCTGATCCGGCTCGAGGCCTCGCGCAAGCTGGACCGCATGACGTCCATCGCGACCGAGCTGACTCTCCAGCTCCCGCGGACCGATTGCCGCCACGGCGCCAAGCGTGCGCAGACCCAGGAGATCAAGGCGTTCCACCTGCTCCTCGTCGAGCGGAAGCTCGTGTGAAGAAAGCGAAGCGAGGAAAGCTCGTGCATGTTCGACCTGCACGAGGCGGCCCGGTCGCGCGCGAGCAGCGGCAAGGCGTGCGGAGAAAGGGCCGGGCGCAAGGCCAAGCCGTGGTTCGCGGCCGATCGCCTTCTTCAACCGGCGTCGAGTCTCACGAATCGATTCGCCCGCGCTCACGACGCCGTTCACGTCCAGCCACGCGATTCCGTCGACGCGGACCTCGACCGTCGGCGCGAGGTCATAGAGCGCGGATGAGATCAGCTCTCGCAGCTGCGCCGCAGCTTCCGGCTCAGGTGGAAGAAAGGTCGCCAGCGGGCAAAGGTGCTCAGCCTGGCGCGATGCCATCCCGGGCAGCACACCAGAATGCAGCGCCTCCTCGGAAACAGCGATGACGTGCTCTTCCCAATCTCCGACCACGACGGGACTTCCGTACAGGTCGGGTCGCCGGGCAAGCTCGAGGTGTCCGGTCAGACCACAGCAGATGCGCACTTCAGCTCTTCTGTGCGAAGGGGAACTTCAACGATGTGCACCGAGTGGTCGAACAGGGATCGCGCGCCCAGGGGATAGCGGACCTCCAGCTCGGTTTCTCCCAGCGGAGGCGCCACACGGTTTTTCACGCAGCGCGCCGAAGCCCGAAGCCCGACCAGCTGCCCGCGCTCCCAGATCCAGTCCGTTCGGAAAAAACCGACGCTGAGGCTCGAGGCGTGGGCGAATGCCCGGCTCGGCGAGTCGAGCACTCCCATCAGCACTGTCCCCGAGCGGTTGGCCGCCGCCTCCAGGGGTCCCAACCAGTGCTCTGGCACCTCTCCCATTAAAAGGATGAAACCCGCTCCGGCCTTGGCCAGCGCGGCCGCCGCCTCACCAGCAAGATCGGGAGCGGGCGCGCGAACCACGGTCAGCGCGCCCAGCTCAGGGGAGAAGGGGAGCAGCGTCCAGGGATCGAAACCCGACTGGGGGTCGATCACGATCACATGCGCGAGCTCGCGGGTCGCGCCCGCCAGCAGCGCAAGTGCGAGCGTGAGCTTGCCGCACGTCCCGTTGCCGGTCAGAACCGTGAGCCGGCCGCGCGGCAGCCCACCGATCCCGCTCAGGCGATCGATCGGAGTCCGGCTGGGCCAGGGCTGTGGCGGCGGAAGCTCCGCCGCCCTCGTCAGCGCCTGGCTGCCGAAACGGACCCGAATCGAGTTGATCGCAACATCAAGTTCCTGCATCTTTTGGCGGCCTCGTCAGGGAAGACGCAGGAGAGAAGTGGAGGCAACACTGACCATATCGAACAGATGTTCGTAAGTCAAGGGCTGCTTATCTTCTTATATGTCGAGGGTCGTCGTGATCGGCGGAGGGGTGATCGGCTGCGCCGTCGCCGAGCGGTTGAGCCTCGATGGCCACCAGGTCACCCTTTTCGAGCGCGACCAGCTTGGGAGCCACGCGTCAGGGGCTGCCGCCGGCGAGCTCAGCCCCCAGAGCACGGCCTCGCGCGCCGAGGAACCTGCCCTCCGAAGCCTCGCGTTGTTCCCCGAGCTCATCGCCCGCATCGAAAAAGACACCGCGATCAACGTCGAATACCGCGTTCAGCAGGGTCTGCAGCCCGCGCTCTCCGAGGAGGAGGCGGCAGCGCTGCGGGCAACAGGCGGGCAGTGGCTGGATGCGCAGGCCTGCCGCAAGGCCGAGCCTTCCTTGAGCGCCGAAGTGATTGGCGCCGTGCTGCTCGAGCACGCTCACCTGACACCGCCACGCTTTGTCCGCGCGCTGGCGATGGCGGCGGCCTTGCGCGGCGCTTCGATCAACGAAGGCAACCCCGTCACAGGTTTTGACATCAACGGCGGCGAGGTGCGCGGCGTGATCACGCCGACAGGCTCGCATCGGGCCGACTGGGCAGTGATCGCCGCCGGCCCATGGAGCAAGGAGGTGGCGTCGGCGGCAGGCGTTGAGGTTGACGTGCGTCCGCAGCGCGGTCAGCTCGCGGCGCTCGACCCCGGCGTGGTCTCCTTGCGACGAAGCATTTTCTGGTCGACCGGTTACCTCGTGCCGAAAGCCGACGGGTCGATCATCGCGGGTGGCACTGAGGAAGACTCAGGCTTCGACGATCGACCGACTGTCGCGGGCATCGCGACCCTACTGAACCTCGCGTGCCGTCTTGTGCCAGGCCTCGGCGCCGCCAGCCTTCTGCGGGTGTGGGCGGGGTTGAGGCCGGTCACCTCCGACGGAAAGCCCATCGTCGATGCGGTCGGCGCGCAAAACCTCATCGTCGCGACAGGCCACCATCGCAAGGGCATCCTGCTCGCGCCGCTGGCGGCGATGCAGGTCGTGTCCATCATCGGTCGCTCATAAAAAGAGCGCCGGGCTCCACAGAACCCGGCGCAGTACGAACTAAAAGACGATTGAAGAAGAACTAACTACTTCTTCTTCTTCGCCGCGGGCTTCTTCTTGGCGGCGGTCTTCTTGGCAGCCTTCTTCTTAGCCATCATGCTTTACCTCCTTCTCCTGGTGATACGGACCCGAGGTTTCACAACCCCAAGGGATTCGCCGCAGAGCCTCACTGACGAGGACTCCGAGACGTTGGCGGTCTTACGAAATGGTGCGCTGACTCGCGTCGGGTCCGTCGCCTCTGTGGTGGCAACCACGAGCAGCATCGCCATACAAAGTGTTGTGATACTCGAATGAACCCACTCACGTCAAGGGTCACACGAAAATTTTTTTCGCGACGCGTCCCGAAAATTTTCGCGATGTCGGTCCATCGTGACGTCGCGCGACCTGTTGATAACTTGCGACGATAGACATCATGCGAGTCGTCCTTGGTCATGGAGCATCAGGCAGCGCAGCGTCGATGAAGCCATACGTCATGGGCTTCAAGCGACGTGGAATCGAAGCTGTGGCGGTCGATCTGCCTAAGGGAAATGCTGAGCGTGCGGTTCCGGTCTTCATCAAGACATCAGGTCGCGGTCATGAGGTGATTGGCGGTGGTCAATCATTCGGCGGAAGGGTCGCGAGCATGGCCGCGATAGAGGCGGACTTCGGTGGGCTTGTCCTGTTTTCGTATCCGCTTCACCGTCCGGGCTTCACAGACCAGCTGCGCACCGAGCATCTGCCTTCGATTCGATGCCCGACGCTCTTCTTAAGCGGCGATCGCGATCCATTTGCCCACCTCGACCTCTTGAAAGAGGCCGTCAAGCTCGTTCCGCACGCGCGACTCGAGATTTTCAAGGGCCAGGGGCATGGATTGCTCGCCGTCCTCGACCAGGCTCTTGACATCGCGACCGAATTCATCAACAGCACAGTGATTGCAAAAGTGAGCGGCCCCTCTGGCGCTTCGCGCCACCTCCCCGGCAAGCGGCGAGGTGACTTGATTCAATGACGGCCTCGCAGCATATGGTTCGCGCGAATGGACTCCGCTTTCGCGCCTTGGTCGACGGGCCACCCGACGGCGAGATGGTGATCTTGCTTCACGGGTTCCCTGAAGGCGCGGAGTCATGGTCGAAACAGGTCGACGCGCTGGCGAAAGCCGGCTGCCTGGCGGTCGCCCCCGACCTACGCGGCTATGGCCTGAGCGATGCGCCGGATGGCATCGAGCCGTACGCCATCGGCCACCTCGTCGACGACGTTGCCGAAATCATCAAAGCCTTCGGCCGGCCGGACGCCCACGTCGCGGGACACGATTGGGGCGCCATCGTCGCCTGGTTCTTCGCTGGACGCCATCCTGAGATGGCGAAGACGCTCACAGCCCTATCGGTCGCGCATCCTGCCGCGCTGGCGGAGGCCAGCCGCGTGGACGAGGACCAGCGCGAGCGTTCGCGCTACGTCGCCCTCTTCGTGCAGGAGGGCAAGGCCGAACATGTGCTGGCGGATGAAGACCATCGGCGTTTGCGGGCGATGTTTTCGATCGGACCCAACCCCACCGCGGTGCCGCCCCCCGTCATCGAGCACTTCGTGCGCTCGCTCAGCCGCCCGGGCCGGTTGACTGCAGCGCTCAACTACTACAGGGCGAATCTTGGCGCAGGAGGCGGGGCGTGGGCCGCGTTAGCTCAAGAGGTGAAGATCACGAAGCCCACAGTCCTCTTGTGGGGCGACGGGGACCCAGCCCTTGGACGGCGAGCCGTCGAAGCCACTGAGCACCACGTTCAGGGCCCGTTCAGGCTCGAAGTCCTCGAAGGCGCCGGCCACTGGCTGCAGTTCGAGCGTCCGGCCGAAGTGAGCCGGTCCCTCGTCCAAGCCGCCATTCATTAAGCTGTCAGCGGTGCTCAACCGGTCCGATCAAAATCGGCGGCAGGGTCTGCGCCGGCTCGACGACATTCTCGAAACGCTCGAGCAGCTCAACCTTCACGACAAGACGGAGCTGCCCGACCACGTTGCGGAGGCGCTTGTCTTGCTGGGTATCGATGGTCCGCACAGCATCCCCGTCCCGCAGCTCATCGAGCGCGTGTGGGCGATGCAGCAGCCCTACCTCATCACGATCGTCGTCGAGCGCCGCCGTCGCCGCCGCCGAAAGGTGTCGACCGACTCCGGCCTCGCGTGACGAAATCGAACCACGGCGCTGAAACCTAGCGACTGGCTCGAGATTTTCCAGCGCATCGGCGCCGGAGTTCGCGCGGCGGTGCTTCCGCTCGCGGGCACTGAGGCCGGAAGCGTTCGGTTCGAGGTCGGCGCCGGGGGTGACAGGACGATGGAGGTGGACCGCGCCGCGGAGGCGGTCGTCTTGTCTGAGCTCGCGGCCGTGGCCGAGCGGGGTGAGTTGTTCTCAGTTCTCTCCGAGGAGTCGGGCCTGCGCAGCTTCGGCGCCGACTATCCGCTGGTGCTCGTCGACCCGGTGGACGGGAGCCTCAACGCCAAACAGGGCGTGCCGGTCTTCGGGCTCATGCTGGCGGTGCTCGACGGGCCGACGGTGGACGACACGTTCGCGGGCAGCGTCCTCAACCTGAACACGGGTGAGGAATGGACCGCGATTCGCAAGCAGGGCGCGCGGCGTGGTGGAGCGCTGATATCGGTGATCCCTCGCGACGACCGCAAGCGATTTCAGATCCTTGGCCTCGAGAGCAGTCCGCGCGCCTTAAAGCTCGCGCAGCCGCTCGTAGAGCATTCGAACAAGATCCGCATCCTGGGCTCGATGGCCCTTTCCATCGCGCACACCGCGTCGGGCGGGTTCGACGTCTTCTGCGCTCCCATGCCCGTGCGCGTCTTCGATATGGCGGCGAGCCTCTTGCTCCTGTCCGAAGCGGGCGGCGTTGCGACTGACCTTCAGGGCAATCGCGTTGGGCCACTGCCGGCTTCGCTCGACACACGGACCACCTTGCTGTGCGCTCCCAACGAAGGGCTTCATGCGGAGGCGCTGGCGATCGTCGGGAAGCAGGGATGATCTTTACCCGCGATCAGACCGTTTTCGTCTTGCTCAGCTTCGAGGGGCCTGATCTCTACAGCCAGGCGGGCGGCCTCGGAGTCCGCGTGAAGGGCTTGTCGCGTTCCCTCGCGCGCTTGGGCTATGACACGCATCTCTACTTCTGCGGTGATCCCGACCTGCCCGGCGAGGAAACCCATGAGGCAGGCAAGCTTCACTACCACCGCTGGTGCCAGTGGATCTCGGCGCAGCATCGAGATGGCGTGTACGACGGCGAGGAAGCCAAGATCCGCGACTGGAATGCGAGCCTGCCGTCGAGATTGATCGACAACGTCATCGTCCCAGCCGCCGCAGCCGGGAAGAACGTCGTCCTCCTCGGAGAGGAGTGGCACACGTCGTGGTCGATGGGGCTGATCTCGAACAGCCTCTACATCCGCGGACTGCGCGACCGCGTGGTGATGCTGTGGAACGCCAACAACACGTTTGGCTTCAATCGCATCGATTGGGCCTCTCTCAACCTGGCCGCGACCCTCACGACAGTCAGCCGCTACATGAAGTTCAAGATGTGGGACTCGGGGCAGAACCCGATCGTCATCCCAAATGGCATCCCGCGCGAGTCGATCGCCGACGCGGATCAGGTGGCGGTCGCCGAGCTCAGGGCAGCCGCCGCCGCGGACCACTTCTGCTTCAAGATCGGTCGCTTCGATCCAGACAAGCGATGGCTCACGGCCATTTCAGCAGCGGCCTATCTCAAGCGCCGCGGCAACAAGGTCAAGCTCTTGATTCGCGGGGGACGCGAACCTCATGGCAGTGAGGTCTTCGATCACGCGCGCCACCAGGGATTGGCCGTGCTAGATGCGAAAGCGCCCACCGACTCGGTTGGGCTGGCGTCGTTGCTGCGCGAGCAACCAGCCGTCGATGTGGTCAACTTCACAAGCTTTGTCAGCGACGGGCTGCTTGCAGTTATCTATACCGCGTGCGACGCCGTGCTCGCCAACTCAGGGCACGAACCATTCGGCCTGGTCGGTCTCGAGGTGATGGCTGCCGCCGGACTCGCGGTCACGGGCGCGACGGGCGAGGACTACGCCGAGGCGTACCGCAACGCGTTGGTCATCGAAACGAATGATCCCGTTGAGCTGGTCACCGAGCTCTCACTGTTGAAGGAGCGCCCGAAGCTGGCCGCGTCGATGCGCCGGCGCGGGCGGACGACAGCCCGCCGGTATGTGTGGGAGAAAGTGATCCAGGCGCTGCTGCTGCGGATCGAGTTCGCAGCCGCCCAGCAGGCGGTGCGACCTACCCCGACGCTGGCGCCGACAAGAAAGTCAGGCTCCAGAGTTGGCTGAGCACCTCGTCGTCTATACCGTGGTCCACCAGCCCCGCCGATTGAAGCTGCCTGCGCAGGTCATCCCGACCCGGACGCCGCCCGATGATCTCGCCGCCTTTCTGTTCGACGAGGCGATGGATCGCCGCTATTTCGACGAGGTCGCGCAGCATGCATACCTGCCCGCGACCGCGATGTTCCGCGATCTGACCAAGCGAGGCTGGCGCATGTCGATCGGATTCAGCAACTCCTTTCTCGTGCAGGCGGAACGGTGGGGCGGCAAGGTCCTCGACTCCTTCAAGCGCCTGTGCGCGAGCCCCAACGTCGAAGTAGTGTGCGTCGAGCCTTACCACTCCTGGCTCTTCTTTGTGGATATCGTCGAGTTCAAGGAGTCGATGCTCTGGGCGAAGCGCCGCCTCGAGGAGCTGTTCCAGAAACCCGTCACCGTGACCGACACCACCGAGATGTTCATGTCCAACGATGTGTACTTCGCCCTTCAGCAGTGCGGCTTCACCGGCGCGTTCATGGAAGGCCGCGCATGGCAGATGGCCTGGCAGGACCCGGCGCACGTGTTTCGCTACCCCGGACAGGACCTGGCGCTGCTCGCGCGCCATCACGACTTGTCTGACGACGTCGGCTACCGTTTCTCGAACAGCAGCTGGAGCATGTGGCCGCTCAAGCCCGATACGTATGCGGGCTGGCTGCGCGACTGCTGGGGTGACGTGGTCACGCTTGGCTGGGACTTCGAGACGTTTGGCGAGCATCACCGGAAGGAAACGGGCATCTTCGAATTCGTTCGCGCCTTGAACACGCAGCTCAAGAAACGCAAGGTGCGCATGATGCTGCCGTCGGAAGCCATCGCTGAGCTCGACGAACCGCGATACGAGATCTCGGTCAACGAATACGGAACGACTTGGGCCGGCGAGGGCGGAATGGAATTCTTCTTGGGCAACCTGGCCCAGCAAGGTCTCTTCCGCCTGATGCACCACGCTTACTCGAAATCGAGGCTCACGGGAGACCCGCGGCTGATCGAGATCGCGAGGTGGCTGCTTCAGTCGGACAACCTGCACCTCATCCAGTGGTTCGGCCGGTCGGGACCGGCGGCGGAGGTCAGCGCGTACTTCACGCCGGACGAATGGTGGGGGCTCGGGGCGCCCGGAATCATTCGAGAGCAGCAGCGCGTCTACTTAAACTTCATCCGCGCCCTTGACGATTACGCAAAATAACGCCCCAGCCAACTTGAAATGATTGTCGCAAGCACATGAAGCCAATTCACGTCGCCTTCGTCTGGCACCTGCACCAGCCGAGATATCGAGGTGACTCGGCCGCCCCTGCCACGCTGAGATGATGGTCGTGTGCCGATGACGCCAATTCACGTCGCCTTCGTCTGGCACATGCACCAGCCCTACTACAAGGACGACCTGACCAACACGTACCTTCTGCCGTGGGTGCGGCTTCGCTCCTCCAAGGACTACTACAAGATGCCTGCCCTGCTGGACGGGTACCCCAAGATCCGCGCGACCTTCAACCTCGTCCCTTCGCTGCTGGCGCAGATCGAGGACTACGGCAAGGAGGAGTCGGTTGACCTCTTCCTCAATCTGAGCCGCCGCGAGGCGGGCGAGCTCTCGGTGGAGGAGCGCGAGTTCCTGCTGCGCTGGATGCGCGAGTCACCCAAAGCTCTGCGCGTCCAGCAATCGCCGCGCTACCTCGAGCTTGCCTCGCGACCGGTAGACGCTCAGTTCACCATGGGCGACATTCGCGACCTCCAGGTGTGGTTCAACCTCGCCTGGTGCGATCCGGTCTGGGTCGAGTCAGACCCGCGCCTTGCGGAGTTGAAGCGCAAGGACCGCGACTTCTCGGAGAGCGACAAGGCGCCGCTGTTTCAGGCGCAGATGGAGATCATGCAGAAGGTCATCCCGAAGTACCGCGAGCTCGCGGATCGGGGGCAGGCTGAGCTGACCTTCTCTCCTTACTACCATCCGATCCTTCCTCTTCTCTGTCACGTCGACTCGGCGCGCATCGCGAATCCACAGATCCAGCTGCCCGAGCACCACTTTTCGCATCGCGAGGACGCAGAGCGGCAGATCTCGCTCGGCCTGGGACTCTTCGAGCGGCTGCTCGGCCGCAAGCCGAAGGGAATGTGGCCCTCCGAGATGGCGGTGGGAGACAGCGTCATCGGGCTCGCCACCGGCGCAAACGTCGACTGGATGATCAGCGACGAGGAGGTCCTGGCTCGCTCGCTCGAAGGGCCGTTTTCGCGTGATGAGCACCTGTACCGCCCCAAGCGGCTCGACCGGGACGGCCAGACCGTGGCCATGGTCTTCCGCGACTCGCAGCTTTCCAACGCGATTGGGTTCGACTACCAGCGCATGTCCTCGATCGACGCCGCGCGTGCCCTCACGGGGCGCCTCAGACGGATTGGCGAGCAGCAGAGCGACCGCGAATGTCTCGTCGTGATCGCGCTCGACGGTGAGAACGCCTGGGAGTTCTACCCACGCGACGGGCACGACTTCCTCAACGCGCTGTACACGGAGCTCGAGTCGAGTCAGGACATCGTGACGACCACAGTCGCCGACTTTCTCGAGCAGCATCCACCGGACCAGCAGCTGCACCATCTGCACACGGGCAGCTGGATCGGCGCGAGCCTCGACACGTGGATCGGTGACCCGGAACACAACATCGCGTGGGACCTGCTCGCCGAAACTCGCGCGTGGCTCGAGGACCGGCTGCAGCAGCGACCCAAGGAGTCAGACCAGGCGGCGCTCGCGTGGCGGGAGATCCTCATCACCGAGGGCAGCGACTGGTTCTGGTGGTTCAGCCGCAAGCACGACTCTGGAATGGACCAGATCTGGGACAACCAGTTCCGGCTGCACCTGCGCAACGTCTACAAGCTGATGGGCTCGCGGGCGCCTGCGCGTCTTTTCCAGCCGATCATCAAGCGCGCGCCGACTCCTGAGCGGGGCGTGCCGGGGGCCCAGATCAGCCCCAACTCACGTGATGACGAGGAGTGGAGCCGGGCCGGCTACTACCTGGTGGGGTCGGGGTTCGGCGCGCTGCACCGGCCGGCAGGAGTGGTCGAGCGCGTCCTGTATGGCAACGACGGCGAGCAGCTCTACTTACGAATCGACACGCTCCGGTCGCCGGCTGAGCTCGAGGCGCAGCATGTCGACTTCTGGCTCTACTGCTCGGGCTCGCCGGCGGAAGATGGGGCGAGTGACATGGAGCTGCCCCTGGCGCCAACCGCGATGGCCGATCTTGGCTTCGAGCCCGCATACGCGGTGCGAATCGTTCCTCGCTCTCACGGAGCTTCGGTGACCGTGGCGAGGATCGTGGAGCCGCAAACGCGGGCTGTGACCGAAAGCACGTGGGAGATCGCCGATCCCTTCTTTGTCTCAATCCCCTTCAAGGTGCTCGGCAAGAAGCCGGGCGACACGGTGGAGATGGCGCTGGTCGTGAGCCGGGAGGGGCACGACATCGAAGAGGTGCCGCCATCGGGTTCGTTGGGCGTTCGCGTCCCCGGCACTGCTGCCGCGGCAGAGGTTCCGCACTCACA
>DATHDR010000392.1:0-20830 GCA_035318965.1 Verrucomicrobiia bacterium
ACGAGGGCGCGCTCGGCATTCCGTGGCCCGATAACAAGGAGAGGTTCGCCAGGCTTCGCGAGGCGGTCAAGCTGATCCGGCTGCTGTGGAGCGAGCAGTCCGTTACTTTCGACGGCGAGTACTACCACACGCGTAACGCAACGATCTATGACCGCCCGGATCAACCCGTTCCGATCTACGTGGGCGCCGGCGGTCCGCAGGTGGCCAAGTTCGCCGGCCGTGCCGGGGATGGACTGATCTGCACGTCCGGTAAGGGAATGGAGCTCTACTCGGAGCAGTTGCTCCCGTCGTTCGCCGATGGTGCAAAAGAGTCAGGTCGCGACGCCAGCAGGCTCGATCGGATGATCGAGGTCAAGGTGTCTTACGACACGGATCGGTCGCGCGCCATGGAAGACACGAAGATCTGGGCCGCGCTCTCTCTTCCGGCCGAGGCAAAGGCCGGCGTGGACGACCCACGCGAGATGGAACGGCTGGCGAAGGGAGTCGAGGATGTTGCGCATCGCCGCTGGCTCGTTTCGAACGACCCGGATGAGCACCTCGAACAGCTCCGACCCTACCTCGAGCTCGGGTTCAATCACCTCGTCTTCCACGCACCCGGTCAGGACCAGGCCCGCTTCCTCAAGCTATATGGCGAGCACATCCTTCCGCGCTTGCGAAAGGAGTGGGGTTAGCGATGTCCACCTGGGTTGTCGTTTTGATCAAGGACTTCGGTTCAGCCAAGCAGCGCCTGCAGCCTGCGCTTGGACCGAAGTCGCGACAGGCGCTTGCACGTCGCAACGCGCGACTTGCGGTGCGAGCCGCGGCCGCGGGTGATCGGGTGCTGGTCGTCGCCGGCGGGCAGGAGGTCGCGGAGCTTGCCGCCGCGTGGGGCGTCGAGGTGCTGCTCGAGCCCAGGCAGGAGGGACAGAACGTGGCGGCAGCGCGTGGCATCGCGCGCGCTGTCGAAGGCGGCGCCGACGCGGTGCTGCTCTTATCGAGCGACCTGCCGCTGGTCACCACCGACGCCGTGCGCGAAGTCCTTGAATCGGCATCTCGACTCGATGGTCCTGTGGCGCTGGCTGTCGCCGCCACCGGCCGCGGCGGCACCAATGCGCTCTACCTCCGTCCTCCGGGCGCGATCGCACTTCACTTCGGCTCCGACTCACTCGCCAAGTTCCGGCATGAGGCCTCCAGGCGCGGCGTCAACTTCGTGGTGCATCACTCCGAGGCTCTGGCGCTGGACCTCGACGAGCCTGGCGATCTTGCGCGGTTGCGGCGTGCGGTTTGACGCACCTCGAGCTGCTCGCCGTGGAGGGCCTGCCTGAGGTCAGGCCCGGCGACGATCTCGGAACCCTCATCAGCTCGAGGTCGGAGCTCAAAACCGGCGACATCGTCGTCGTCGCCCAGAAGGTGGTGTCCAAGTCAGAAGGCAGGTTGATCAGCCTTCAGACTGTGACCGCGAGCGAGGAGGCGGTACGCATCGCCGCCAATTTGATCGCCGAGCCGGACCCTCGAATGGTGCAGGTCATCCTCGACGAGAGCGTCCGCGTGCTGCGGTCGCATCGCGTTCTGATCACCGAAACCCGCCAGGGATTTGTGTGCGCGAACAGCGGGGTGGATCATTCCAACATTCCCGGGGACGACGTGTTGACTCTGCTGCCTAAAGATCCCGACGGCAGCGCGGACCGGCTTCGGCGGAGCCTGCGCGAGCTTGCCGGCGTCGAGTTGGGCGTCATCATCTCTGACACTTTCGGCCGGCCTTGGAGGCTTGGCATAGTCAACGTCGCACTCGGTGTCGCCGGCCTCCCTGCATTGGTCGACCTGCGTGGAAGCGTCGACGATGCAGGCAAGCCGCTTCATGCGACGGTGCTTGCTGTTGCGGACGAAATTGCGGCGGCGGCCGGCCTTGTCATGGGCAAGACGGCCCGCACCCCGGCCGTGATCGTCCGCGGCCTTCACATACAGGGAAAGGGACGCGGGCGAGACCTGGTCCGCCCGGCGGCTGAGGATCTCTTCCGCTGAAAACAGTCGTCCTCGCTGGCGGAACCGGCGGCGCCAAGCTTGCCGCCGCCATCCAGCGGCTCGTGCCGCCGGGAGATCTGACGGTGATCGCCAACACCGCAGACGACGACGAGTTCTGGGGCCTTCTGGTTTCGCCCGACGTCGACGCGGTCATCTACAGGCTTGCCGGCGTCTTCAACGAGGAAGCGGGCTACGGAGTGAAGGACGATTCGTTCAACCTGCTCGCAGCCCTCGAGAGTCTTGGCGAACCATCGTGGTTTCGCATCGGCGACAAAGACTTCGCCACTCACCTGGTGCGCGCGGAGATGCTAAGGAGAGGATGCACGCTCACCGAGTGCGCGGTGGCGCTATGTGGTCGGTTCGGGATCGAGACGCACGTGCTGCCGATGACAAACGAGCGCGTCAGAACGAAGTTCGTCACCGAGGAGGGAGAGCTTTCGTTTCAGGAGTACTTCGTCCGTGACCGCCTTCGGCCGGCTCTGCGCGCGATTCGTTTCGAGGGCATCGAGACCGCCGAGCCGACCTCCGAGGTCCTGTCGGCCCTGGCGGAGGCGGACCTCGTCATCATCGGGCCGTCGAATCCGTTGATCTCGGTCGATCCGATCCTCAAAGTGGTCGATGCCCACATGACGCGCGACCGCACGGTGGCCATCACCCCAATCGTCGCGGGCGCGGCGCTGAAAGGCCCGACCGTGGAGATGATGCGGGCGGTCGGCCGGGAACCCGATCCAGTGGAGGTGGCGCGCATGTATCGCGACGTGGCTGCGGGATTCGTGCTCGACGATCGCGATCAAGAGCTTGCCGCTGACCTGGAGAAAATGGGGTTGCGAACCCTCGTCGTGGACACCGTTATGTCCGACGGCGGCGCTGCCCTGGCCACCAGGATCCTCGAGACGTTTACGTCCCGTGCGAGTTGGCGACCATGACAAGCACGCCGATCAGCACCATGACCAGTCCGACCACCAGGATCGCGTACTGAGCGACGGCGACCAGCTGGCCGGGAGCCTTGATCACTTCGTCTGACTCCATTCCAGGCGCGTTGCCCGACGCGAGCGACCAGCCACCGGGCGGGGCGTCGGCGGCGTCGCGCTTGCCCTTCTTTTTCCTCTTGGGCTCGTCGACCGTCGTTTGTGCCGATTCCTTCGCTTCAGACACCACCGACCAGGCTGCCGGCGATGCGGCCGCCGGCTTTTCCGGTTCGATCGGCCTCGCCGGCTCGGATGGTGCTGGGGCGGGCGTCCACACGGGCTCGCTGGGGGTCGGCGTGAAGGTCGGCTGGGGCGCCGGCGGCGCCTCAGGCGTCGCGAACTGGGTCGGCGCCGGCGCCGGCGCACCGAGATCCCAGGGCGATTGCGATGGCGCCTCGTGCTGTCCCTTCGTCGGTGGTGGCGGCGCGGCCGGCGGAGGCTCGAAGGCGGAGGCTTCATAGGTCGCCTGCGGCGCGGGCGTGACCCAGGTCGAGGTCGGCGGGGCCGCTCCGGCGGCGGGTTCCTGGACTTTCTCTGTTCGGCCATGTGGCGCGAGGGTGCGCTGACGTGCGGCGCGAACCTTGTGCTCGATCTGCGAGCGTCGCGCCGAATACATCGAGCGCTTGTCCACTGACTTTCGGCGCAAGACGAAGAAGATCGCGAGGACGCCGAGCAAGGCCGCGGCCGGCCCGACGATCAGGGCTATAGGCATAGGCGCCGATTATCGGCGATCGGTCCATGTGTGACAATCGCCGCCGTGGCGCTGTACGACCGTATTCAGGCTGAGCTTGTCGAGTCGCGAAGGCGCCGCGACGAGGTGACGCTGAGCACACTGTCACTCCTGAAGAGCGAGCTGGTGAAGGCGAGCAAGGAGAGCGCAGCAGGCGGAACTATCGACGATGATCTCGTCACGCGGCTCGCTCGCAAAGAGGTGAAGCGGCGTGAGGAGGCGATCGAGGTCTATCGCAAGGCCGGCCGGGATGAGGCGGCCCGCCGCGAGGAGGCGGAGATGGCCGTGCTCAAGGCCTACCTCCCTGCGGCGATGAGCGAGCGGGACGTGGAGGCAGAGGTCGCGGCTGTGATCGCGGAGCTCAAGCCCGTAGGCCCGAAGGGATTCGGGATGGTGATGAAGGCGGCGACGGCACGCCTGGCGGGGCGGGCCGAAGGTCAGCAGGTCGCTGCCGCCGCTCGAAAGCTGCTTGGCACCTAGGAAGAAGCCAAAGAAGTCCTGGATGTCGCCGCCGCCTCCGCGCGGGGCGAAAAAGCGGGCGCTGCTGACTGTCGAGCGCTTACGTGAGCTTTATCCGGCAGTGACCGAGCTCGAGCACACAGACCCGTTCCAGCTCGTGATCGCGACCATCCTGTCGGCGCAGACCACGGACAGGTCGGTGAACCTGGTCACTCCGGAGCTGTTCCGCCGTTATCCGACCCCGGCCGACCTCGCGGCTGCCGATCCCGCCGAGGTCGAGCAGCTGATCAAGCCCACTGGGTTCTTCCGGCTGAAGACGCGAAGGATCATCGACGCGAGCCGGCGGATGGTCGAGCTGTTTGGCGGTGTGGTGCCGAACACTCTGGACGACCTGGTCAAGCTTCCAGGCATCGGTCGCAAGACCGCCAACGTCATCCTTGGGGTCGGGTTCGGCGTGCCGGGGTTCGCCGTCGATACCCACGTCACGCGGCTGACCAACCGCCTCGGTTTGGTGAGGACCCGCGACCCGGTCAAGATCGAGTACCAGGTTTGCGCGATGGTGCCGAAAGAGGAGTGGACCGGACTGTCGCTGCGTCTGATCCTCCACGGGCGTCGCATCTGCATCGCGCGCCGGCCGCGCTGCGAAGAATGCGTCCTCAACGACTTCTGCCCGTCCTCGACCACCCGACCCAGGCGCCGCCGCGGCACCAAAACTTCCTAGTCCGAGGGCCCACCCTCCTCCCGACCGGTTCCCACCCCCAACCGGCACGCCTCGGTTCAGGAAGCCAAAAATTCGAATCGGGCGCAACGCTGCTTGTTAAGACCGAACATCTGTTCTACCATGCGAACATGGAGTCTCCCGAGCCTCGTCTGGCGGAAGTCGAGTATCTGGAGGTGCAGTGCAAGTCGGCCCTCAATCCCGTCAAGGGCATGGGCTTTTCGTGGTCGCTCAACCCGTATACCGGCTGCGAGCACCGGTGTGCTTTCTGCTACGTCCGGGCTTTCGAGCTGCGGGCCGACCGGCCCTCCGACGATCGTTACGGCCGCTCGATCCGGGTCAAGACCAACGTGGCGGGCGTGCTGCGCGGCGAGCTGTCGCGCAAGTCGTGGCGCAGAGAGACGGTCGTCATCGGCGCGGCGACCGATCCATACCAGCCTGCCGAGGGACGCTACAAGCTGACGCGCCAGTGCCTCCAGGCCCTACGCGATTTCTCAAACCCGACCGCGATGATCACGCGCGGCCCGATGATCGTCCGCGACCTGGACGTGCTGACCGAGCTCGCGCGGCGAGCGGACCTGCACATCACGTTCAGCATCCCCACCGTCGACGACGACATCTGGCGCCGGACCGAACCCGGCACGGCGCATCCCAGGCAGCGGCTGCGTGCGATCGAGCAGCTGGTGGCAGCCGGAATCGACGTGGGCGTCGGCATGGCCCCGATCATCCCCGGCCTGTCCGACCGGCCCGATCGGCTGGAGGCAGTGGTCAAGGCCGCCCGGGCCGCCGGCGCCACCGGCCTCTGGGCGGGGATGCTTCACCTGAAAGACGGGACCCGAGAGCACTTCATGACCGTGCTCTCAAAGCATTGGCCCGATCTCGTGCCGCTCTACGAGCAGGCTTATCGAGAGCGCGCTTACCTTCCACCGGTCTTTGCCGAGCCGACGATGAAAGCGGTAGCGCGCCTGCGAGCGGCCCATGGCGTGTCAGATCGCCGCCGCGTGATCCTCAAACCTCCGCCCGAGCCCGAACAGCTCTCCCTTCTCAACTAGCATTTCGATCATGAGGAGCCCAATCGATGTGCTGGCCGGCAGGGTCGGCGGCTTCCAGAAGATGGAGATCGCGCGCCGGACCGTGCCGTGCTACAAGCACGTGATCGAAAAGGACGGCGAGAAGCTTGGGGTCTGCTTGCTGGTTGATTCGGGCAAGCTCTACCGATTTCCTTACGAGACCTTGAGGGGCATCGGCGGCCTCGAGGTCAAGGCTCGCTACCTGCGAGGCGAGATGGAGCATCTGCGGCTTCGAGAGTTCCAGCCGGGCCTGTGTCGTTATGTCGAAAGAGCCGGCAAAGCCGTCTGAATCGCTGGTCCAGGAGCTGCTCTCAGAGCGGCGCGCGCTGAAAGTGACCGTCGAACGCTTGCGCCTGGAGCTCGCTGACGCCCAGACCACGGCCGGCGGCGCCGATCCTCGATTGAGGGAGCTTCAGAGCGAGATCGAGCGTCTGAGGTATCAGCTGGCATCAGCCCGTGCGGAAGCCGGTTTGGCGCGCGAGGAGCGCGACGAGCTTCGAACGGGCATCGAGCGAGCTCTGCAGCAGCTCGCCGAGCCTTAGCCGGAAAAAGAAAAAGGCCCCGCGTGTGCGAGGCCTTTCGTGAAACTCGACGACTACTTGACCGAATTTGCCAGCTGGTCGACGTACTTGTTGATGAAGCCGCTGATTCCCGGCGCCGGGATTCGCTCCCCATTGCCCTGGAGGGACTGGATCAAGAAGATCACCCAGTACACGAAGCCAACCAGCCAGAGGACCAGAACGAGGATGTTCACGACCGGGATGAAGCTCAGGATGATGATCACGACCGACAGGCCGCCGAATACGACCAGCGAGTTGGCGGCGTTCCACTTGACGTCCGGATCGTCCTTTCCGACGAAAAGGAAGATCAGGCCGCCGATCCAGCCCAGGACGTAGGCCAGGATCGTGTAAGTCTTCTTGTTGGTGCCCACCGAGCTCGGCGTCCCTCCCATTGGGGCTGGTTGCGGGGGCGGTGGTGGCGTCTGCGACATGGGCTCTCTCTCCTTCTGTGATGACGTGCTGAGGGCCAGATTATGGGTTGAATGCCGCCAAAACGCCATAGCCTGAGTCTCCTTGCCGTGAACTGGGGTTGAGTACAAGCGACTCTGGTAGTCTCGCGACGAGATGACCGATTCCGGTCAGCCACAGGGGACTCCGCCCGCATCGCAGCCACTCGACACCCCTGCCTGGGCGCCAACGCCAGAGGATCTCGGCGCCGAAGACGGTCTTCGTCCGGCGGTGCACCCTGACGCACCCGCCTCGGCGGCTCCGTATTCGGATGTGGCGGCCACCATGCGCCTCATCCCGGTTCCGCCCACCTCGACTCCTCCGCCACCGATCCCCGCCCTGATCACGGCCAGCCCCACGGCGACCGGCGAGCGATACATCGGCAAGTACCGGGTCAAAGGCGAGCTCGGCCGCGGCGGCATGGGGGCTGTGTACCTGGCAGAGCAACCAGGCCTGGGGCGAGAGGTCGCGATCAAAGAGCTGATCCAGTCCGCGGCTGCCGACCCGATCGCCCTGAAGCGCTTCCTGCAGGAGGCCCAGGTGATGGCACGGACCAGCCATCCCAACCTGGTCCAGGTCCACGACCTCGAGCTGATGGGCGATGCGAACTACATCGTTCTCGAATTCGTCCGCGGAAAGTCGCTTCGCGATTGGCTGAACCGGGGCGCGATCCCTCTGCCCCAGGTCTTCGCGGTCATGCATGGTGTGCTGCAAGCGCTCGACTATGCGCACAAGCACGCGATCGTGCATCGGGACATGAAGCCAGAAAACGTCCTGCTCTCAGACGAGGGCATGGTCAAGGTGGCCGACTTCGGCATCGCGCGGCTCACCGACGATTCAGGTGCCGGAGGAACCGCGACGAAGACCGGGACCACCGTTGGCACGCCTCAGTACATGTCGCCTGAGCAGGTCGCCTCGAGCAAGGTCGACGGGCGGAGCGACCTGTACTCGACGGGCATCATGTTCTACGAGCTGGTGGTGGGCCAGCCGCCGTTCACGGCGACCGAGGCCGATGGGCCCTTCACGCTGATGGCCAAGCATGTCCAGGCTCCGCCCAAACCACCTTCTGTGCACCGGCCGGGGCTCGACCTCGAACTCGAGGAAGTGATCCTGAAGTCGCTGTCGAAGCGGCCGGAGGATCGTTTCCAGACGGGGCAGGAATTCGACGACGCGATTGCCCGGATCGCCGAACGAATCTGCCCTGGATGGCAGCGCAGCCTGGAACCTGGCGCCGACCTATCCAAGATGGTCCCCACGGCAACTGCCGCGGCGGCGGTGATGCCGGCGACACCGATTGGAATGGCCATCCAGCAGCCCGCCACCGCGGTGCCTTTGCAGGCGGCGTACAACCCAACCCCGCCGGTGAAGCCCGTGGCCAAGCAGTCGGCCGGCTGTCTCAACGTGCTGATTGAGACAGTCTCCCTGACCGCGACGCTGGCCCTGTTAGCGGTCGCCTTCGTCCATTAGTCAGGCGAGGGGCTCAGAGCCGGCGAGGGCTTGCTTCGCCGCCTCGCCGACCAGGATCTCGTGGGGCCCCGACTCGCCGGTTGAGATGAGGGTTTGCCCCGTGTACTGCAGGGTGAATGTGTGGTGGGCCTGGATCGCCATCTCGGTTGGGAACGGCACCCAGGCTGAGGTCGTGGTCTCCCGGATCGCGGTCACCTGATAGATGCTGAAAGTCTGGGCCGACTTCCCTTTCAGCTGAACGCCGGGCACCAGGTCAACCGCGATGTAGTCCTTGCACATGTCGTAGGTCATCTGGCCGATGAGCACGTGGAAGGCCGGCGCGTGCGCGCAAAAGCGGGCTGCGGTGTTGACGGTGTCGCCGAGCGCTGTGTACTGGAGGCGGCTGCGCGACCCCATGTTGCCGACCACCGCGGGCCCAGTGTTGATGCCGATGCCCCATCGAATCGGCGGTAGACCCTTGGCCAGCAGACGCTGTTCGAGCTCGGGGGCGCGATTGACCAGGTCGTAGGCGCAGCGAAGGGCAAGCAGCGCGTGGTTCTCCTGCACGCGGGGCGCATTCCAGAACGCCACGATCTCGTCGCCGACGTATTTGTCGACGGTTCCATCCCACGTGAAGATGATCCCGCTGAGGTGGTCGAGGTACATCTGGACCAGGTCCGTGACGTCGTTGGCGGCCATCGACTCCGACATCGAGGTGAAGCCACGGATGTCCACGAACAGCAGCGTCATGTCGCGTCGCTCGCCTCCGCGCAAGATGTCGTCCACGCCGCCCCGGGTCCTTGCCAGCTGGGCGACGATCTCGGGCTTGAGGTAGTGCCCGAAGATGCGGGTGACCTTGCGCTTCTCGCGGTCCTCGTAGAGGAACCTATAGGCCGTCACCCCGGAGTAGGTCAAGGCGATGGCCAGCCACGGATGGAAGAGGTCAGGCACGAGCCCCCCGTTGTTGGCGAGGATCGTGATTCCAACCGTGGACACCACGAGCGCCACGCCAGTGGCGATCAAGCCCCAAAGCACGCGCACCCTGGAGACCGCCATCGCCATCAGCAGGGCGAGGACGAGAATCGTCACGAAGACGACAAGGGGAGGCTCGTGAACCAGGAACTTTGGGGGCACGCCGAGCATCATCTGGATGACGTTGGCGTGCAGCTCGACTCCGGGCATCTGCGAGCCGCTCGAGGTCGGCGTGAGCACCTCGTCGTGCACACCGGTCAGGTAGTAGTACCCGACCAAAACGATCTTGCCGTTGACCGCATCGCGAGAGAAGGTTCCGTCCCACACATCGCCGAACGAGAGGTACTGACCATGGTCGCGATAGTTGCGTGGAGGTCCGAAGTAGTTGATGAGCGCTGAGCCGGTTTCATCGACCTGGAGCGGATCACCCCATGCAGTCCCGAAAGTAGCGTTGTGGCCTGATTCCTGGAGCGTCACGCCGGACTGAAAGTCTTTGCCGAGGACGAACGCGCGATAGGCCGCAAAGCTGAGCGGGTTGATGACCGGCGAATCACAGCGTCCATCGCCCAGACAGGCCGGCTCGACGAACATGGGGACCCTGCGCACGACGCCGTCCGAGTCGGCCACGACATCGGTCGAGCCCAGCGCCACATTTGGCGCCGCACCCTTACACAGGACATTCGAGTCGGGGTTGGCATCGGTGCAGCGGAACTTCTTCAGCGGAATCTGGTCGATGCCGACCTGGATCACTTTGCCCTCGGCACCTTTCGTGTTGTCAGCGCCATAAGACAGCACGACCGGGATGGTGCTTCCGGCAAGTGCCTTGGCGAATTCGTCGTCGGTCTTCGTCTCGCGGGGATCCGGAAAACCAACGTCAAAGGCGACCACAGCCGCTCCCGCCGTTTGCAGGTTGCGGAGCACCTGCGCGTAGCGATCGCGAGGCACCGGGTAGACGCCGATCTTGCTCACGCTGGCGTCGTCGACGCCCACGATGACGACGTTCGGGTCGGGGTTGGACTGGCCGATGAGGCGGTCTTCGGGGTGCACCGAGATGTTGATCAAGCACGCCCCGACGTGGGTATCGCAAGCGACCTGCTGCGTATAGAGCGCATAGATGACTCCGCTGAGGACGACGGCGATGATGACCGCGACCGCTGTGCGGTACGTGTACCAGTAGCGGATATAGCGCCCCACGGGAGCCGGATCATATCGTGCTTATGACACGATCGAATCCATGACTGTGAAGGTCGGGATCGCGGGCTGGATCGACAAGTCGCTGATCGATTCCAAGCTCTTCTACCCGCTGAACGTCAAGACGTCCGAGGAGCGGCTCAACTTCTACGCCAGCCAGTTCTCGGTGGTCGAGGTCGACTCCACCTACTACGGCATGCCCAAGCCGGAGAACTCTGAGCTCTGGGTGGCCAGGACGCCACAGGACTTTACTTTCGACGTGAAGTCCTTCTCCCTGTTCACCAACCACCCCACCAAGCCGATGGCTCTGCCCAAGGACATCCGGGACGAGCTGCCGGAGACCCTGCGTGAAAAGAACATCTACCTGGAGCAGATGCCGGACGAGCTGGTAGACGAGTCGTGGGAGCGATTCCGTACGGCGCTCGAGCCGCTGCGGGCGGCGGGAAAGCTGGGTGCGGTCTTTTTTCAGTTCCCGCCCTGGTTCCTGCCATCGTCACGCTCGCTCTCATACATCGAGCAGTGCCAGGAGCGCATGTTCGGGTTTCAGGTTGCGGTCGAGTTCCGCAGGCCGGAATGGATGGATGCACGCCATCGCGACGGGACCCTCGCGTTCCTGCGCACCCGCGACATCCCTTACGTCGCGGTCGACATGCCGGCGGGCCACAAGACGAGCATGCCGCCGGTCTTTGAGGTGACCTCGACCAAGCTCGCGGTGGTCCGTTTCCACGGCCGCAACCACGAGACCTGGGACATCAAGGGGGCGCCGCCGAACCTACGGTTTCGGCACGACTACAAAGACGAGGAGCTGGCGGAGTGGGTGCCCCGGATCAAGGAGATGGAGCGCTCGGCCAAGCAGGTGCACGCGTTGATGAACAACAACTACTCAAACTATTCGGTCAAGAACGCGCAGCAGCTGGAGAAGCTTCTGGCCGCCTGGCAAAAATGACGTCCGTAGAATCGCAGCAGTGATGAAGGCTCTCACCTTCCAGGGCGAAGGCGATGTCAAGGTCATCGACGTTCCCAAGCCTGCGATCCAGCATTCAGGCGAAGCACTGATCAAGGTGAGCATGGGGGCCGTCTGCGGCTCGGACCTGCATATTTTTCACGGTCACACGCCGATGAACCAGGGAGCGGTGCTTGGCCACGAGTTCGTGGGGGTGGTCGAGGATGTCGGCGCTGAGGTCAAGCGTTTCAAGCCGGGTGACCGCGTCGTGTCCAGCTTCTTCACGTCGTGCGGTGTTTGCACCCTGTGCCGTAAAGGCTGGTTCAACCAGTGCGTTGACAAGTCGACGTTCGGCCACGGCGAGTATTTCGGAAACCTCGGGGGCGGTCAGGCGGAGTACGTCGTAGTGCCGCTCGCCGATCACTCAATGGAGCTCATCCCCAAAGGCATGACCGACGAACAGGCGATCTTCGTCGGCGACATCCTGGCGACGGGATTCTTTGGCGCCGAGAGGGCGGAGATCAAGCCAGGCGACGTCGTGGCCGTGATCGGCGCCGGGCCGGTCGGCCTGATGGCCACGATGGCTGCTCAGCTTTTTGGACCGGCTCGCGTGTTCGTCGTCGACATGGTCGACTCGCGGCTCGAGATGGCGCTTGACCTCGGCGGCATCCCGATCAACGCGAAGCAGGTTCATCCGGTCGAGGCGATCCAGAGCCAGACCGACGGAGTCGGCGCCGATTCGAGCATCGAGTGTGTCGGTCTCTTGTCGGCGGTCGACACAGCGATCGAGAGCGTTCGCGGCGGTGGCACCATCTCGATGGTCGGAGTCCCGAGCGCAGTGATCGGTGACTTCCCCTACATGAAGATGTGGCTCAAGTCGCTCACATTTCGCGCCGGGTGGTGCAATGTGCAGGCTTACATGCGGCCGCTGCTGGACCTCATCGCTGCGGGCCGCTTGAAGCCTGAAGCCATCATCAGCCACCGGATGAAGCTCGACCAGGCCGAAGAGGCCTACCGCATGTTCGACGCACGCGAAGCGACCAAAATCGTCCTTATCCCATAGGTAAGTACCTCCAGTGGAGCTCTAGGCCGGATTTACTCCGGCCGTCACGTATGCCCCTTCGAAGCGCCTCCAGGCAATGTGTTACGCGGAGGGGGCTCCACGGGGGAGGCCTGCCTCCCCCGTGCTATCTAACGCCAAGGCCTGCCTCCCCCGTGCTATCTAGCGCCATCAGATAGCCGCGGGCGCGTTCGGTCAGCGGGTAGCGATTCTCCAGCTCGTGAAACGCCGGGCCATGGTCGCTCTGCTCCAGGTGCGCCAGCTCATGAACCAGAAGGTAGTCGAGCACCCAATCGGGAAGGGCTGCGGCGCGCCTGGCGATGCGGATGGCGCCGGTTGTGAAGGTGCAGCTTCCCCAGGTGTGAGCCATGTCCGCAAACCCGATCGACGCCCAGGTCAGGCGCCCTCCGAAGTGGCGGTCGTTGAGCATTTGCGCCCGCCGCATCAGTCGCTCGTCTGAGGGGCGTCTCCGTTCCATGCGGCGCTCGAGGCGGCGGCGCATGGTCTCCGCCCACTGCTGCCGCTCGGCGCTAGGCATCCAGGACGGAACCAGAAGCTCGAGAACACCCGACCTGATGCGTGCCGTGACGGTTCGGCGGCGCCGTTTCGAAGGGACGATGCGCACGGGCGGGCTGAACTGGTTCGAATCGTGTTCCAAGACGTTGTGCTCCGTTTCTTGCTGAATCGACTGCAGCGATTGTATGCAGGCGCGGGGCGAAGTGAAACCCAGCTTGTTAAGCTGGCCGCGCAAACACGTGCCCAGAAGCCTCGTCATCGGAAATGGCAACGTCCTCGTGGGCTTCGACGCCAACTATTCGGTTCGCGACATCTTCTTTCCGCGTGTCGGTGACGCCAACCACACGATGGGCAACGTATGCCGCACGGGCTTTTTCATCGACGGCAAGTTCGCATGGGTGTACGACCCGGCGTGGGAACGCCGCCTTGGCTACGCCGAGGACTCTTTGGTCAGCGACGTCACTCTCACGCATCCCGGTCTCGGGATCACCGTCAAGTTCGAGGACTACGTCGACCTGGCCCGCAACTGGTTCATCCGCAACGTCGAGGTCACGTCCACGACCGGCTTCATCACCGGTCGCGTCTTCTTCCACTACGACTGGTTCATCGAAGGTTCGGACATCGGCAACACCGTGCTTTTCGAGCCGCGTCACCGCGGGATCATCGCGTACAAGGCCAACCGTTACTTCCTGGCCGGCGGCATAAGCGGGCCCGAGTTCGGGATCGATACGTGGGCCAACGGTAAGAAGGGCAATGGCCTTGCCGGCACGTGGGTCGACGCCGAAGACGGGACGCTGGGCAAGAACCCGATCGAGCAGGGCTCGGTCGACTGCACGATCGGATTCGACATCGGTCCTGCCGGGGCCGGCGAGCCGGCGTCCGTGATCCACTGGCTGTGCATGGGGACTCGGCTTAGCGACGTGACGACCTACGGCCAGGAGCTGATCGTCGGTCGCGGACCCGACACCTATCGCGGGCGGACGCTGACCTTCTGGCAGGTCTGGTCGGAGAAGGACCACAGGCACATCGACGAGGAGCTCGGCTCCGATGTGACGCAGCTATACCGAAGGAGCCTGCTCACCGCACGCACGCACGCCGATAACCGTGGCGCGATTGTCGCGGCCACCGATTTCGATATCACGAAGTTCGCGCGCGACACGTACGCATACGCATGGCCGCGCGATGGCGCTCTCGTCGCCAACGCCCTCGACCGAGCGGGGCACCAGGATGTCACGCGTCAGTTCTTCATGTTCTGCCAGCAAACGCTGGTGGAGGAGGGTTTCTTCCTCCACAAGTACACGCCCTATGGCCAGCCCGGCAGCTCGTGGCTGCCATGGGTCGATTCCAACGGTGAGCGCACGCTGCCAATCCAGGAAGACGAGACGGGTCTCGTGCTGTGGGCGCTGTGGCAGCACTATCGCATCCACGGCAACCTCGACTTCGTGGTCGGGCTCTACTCCACCCTGATCGTGCCTGCCGCGGAGTGGATGGTCTCCTACATCGACAAGAGGAACGGCCTGGTGATGCCGTCGTGGGATCTCTGGGAGGAGCGCTGGGGCATCCATGCGTTCACGGTCGGAGCTGTCTGGGGCGGCCTGGACGCCGCGCGCAACTTTGCGGATCTCTTCGGCGATGTCAAGGCGTACGTTCGGTACAGAGACGCCGCGGACCGCCTCCGGAAAGCGTCCGACACCCACCTTTACAGCCCGGACCTGGGGCGCTTCGCCCGCCGAATCGCGGTGGAGGACGACGGCACCTTGACCGTAGACATGATCCTGGACAGCGCGCTCTACGGATTGTGGCGCTTCGGCATGTATCCGCCGGACGACAAACGGATCATCGAAACCATGAACGCGATTCGGGACCAGCTCTCCAACAAGGCCGCGACCGGAGGCATCGCCAGGTACGCCGATGACTACTACTTCAAGGTCGAACCCGACACCAAGAAGGTGCCAGGCAATCCATGGTTCATGTGCACGCTGTGGCTTGCGCAGTGGTACATCGCGACGGCCAAGGACACTCATGACCTGAGGCCTGCGCGCGACATCATCAACTGGGTCGTCGCGCACCAGATCCCAGGCGGCCTGCTCTCGGAGCAGCTGGACCCTAACACCGGGGCACCTCTCTCGGTGTCGCCGCTAACGTGGTCTCACGCCGAGCTGATCGTCACGGTGGACGAGTTCTGCCGGAAGTCCGAGCGCTTGCGGCGTTCGGCGATCTCCACGCTCCCGCCGAAGGCATCGAGCACCAGCTCGCCCAGAAAAGAGACGGCCAGCTCGCCCAGAAACGAGACCAGCTAGAGCGGTATGTTCCCGTGCTTGCGGGGCGGTCGCTCCACAGTTTTGCGCAGGCACAGCTGCAGGCCGCGCACCAGCTCGCGTCGCGTCTGGCTCGGCTCGATGACGTCGTCGATGTAGCCCCGCTCGGCCGCGACATAGGGGTTGGCGAACCGGGCGGTGTACTCGGCGACGAGCTCCTTGCGCCGGGCGACGGGGTCTTTGGCCGTGCTCAGGTCGCGCTTGTAGATGATGTTCACAGCGGCTTCGGGGCCCATCACCGCGATCTCGGCGGTCGGCCACGCGAGGTTCAGGTCAGCCCCCATCTGCTTGGGTGACATGACGCAGTAGGCGCCGCCGTAGTCCTTGCGCGTGATCACGGTCAGCTTCGGCACCGTCGCTTCCGCGTAGGCGTAGAGAAGCTTGGCACCGTGCCGGATGATCCCGCCGTGCTCCTGGTCGCGCCCGGGCAGATAGCCAGGCACGTCGACGAAGGAGATGATCGGGATGCCGAAGGCGTCGCAGAAGCGGATGAACCTCGCCGCCTTGACCGACGCGTTGATGTCGATCGCGCCTGCCAGCACCTTGGGCTGATTGCCCACGATCCCGACGACATGCCCGCCCAGCCGCCCGAGGCCGACGATAATGTTCGGCGCGAAGAACGGCTGCACCTCGAAGAACTCGCGGTCGTCGAGCACACGTGCGACGAGCTCTCGCATGTCGTACGGCTTGTTCGGTGATTCCGGAACGATGGTCTGGAGCTCGGGGTCGGCCCGCTCGAGATCGTCAGAGGTGGGGACGAATGGCGGCCGCTCGCCGTTGGACGAGGGCAGGAACGAGAGGAGCTTGCGGACTCCATCCGCGCACGCTTGCTCTGTCTGCGGCAGGAAATGAGCGACGCCTGACGTCGCGTTATGCACGTCACCGCCGCCGAGCTCGTCGAACGTGACCGCCTCGCCGGTGACCACGCGGATCACCTCCGGACCAGTGATGAACATGTATCCCTGTCCCGCGACGATGAAGATGAAATCGGTGATCGCGGGCGAGTAGACGGCACCGCCCGTGCACGGCCCGGCGATGACGCTGATCTGCGGTATCACTCCAGACGAGCGCACGTTCCGCAGAAAGATGTCGGCATAGCCTGCAAGCGCGACCACTCCTTCCTGGATGCGGGCGCCGCCGGAATCGTTGATCCCGATGATGGGCACGCGGTTGCGCAGAGCGAGCTCCTGGACCTTGACGATCTTCTCGGCGGTGACCTCTCCGAGCGAGCCGCCGAACACCGTCGCGTCATAGGCGTAGACGGCGACCGGGCGCCGGTCGATCTCCCCAAAACCGGCGACGACGCCATCGCCCGAGATGCGCCGCTCTTCCATGCCAAACCCGTGCGCTCGATGGGCCGCGAAGACGTCGAGCTCCACGAACGAGCCCTCGTCGAGCAGCATCTCGATCCGGTCACGCGCCGTCGCCTTGCCGGCCGCGCGCCGCTTGTTCGCAGCCTCGGTTTCCGCATGCAAAGCCTGGTAACGGCGCTTGCGGTACTGGTTGATCTTCTGTTCCGAAACGGTGGTTTGCGCTCGATGAGGCGCCTCGACGGTTTTGAGCGACGGGGTGGTCCGACGGACGGGCGTGAGTGATTTCGGTCTCCGGGCAGCCATTGCGCATATATCGTAGGCGCCGTGCCCGAGTACAGCCCCCCGCTGGATCTGGACCGCTCCGTGACACTGCGTCAATTGCGAACGTTCAAGACCGTCGCCGACCTCAAGAGCTTCAGCCTCGCGGCGCAGCAGCTGCGCCTGAGCCAGCCGTCAGTCTCGTACCAGGTCAAGGAGCTCGAGGAGGCGCTCGGCCTGCCCCTCCTCGATCGCCTCGGAAAGCGTGTGCATCTGACCGAGGCCGGGTCCGTCCTTTACTCCTACGCACGGCGGACCCTTGACGTCCTCGACGAGGCTGGGCTGGCGCTCGAGGAGATGCGAGGTATCAAACGAGGAAATTTGCGTGTGGGCGCGAGCACGACCGTCGGCATCTATCTCTTGCCGGCGGCGCTCGGCGCGTTCAAGAAGCTGCACCCAGGGCTGGTCATCTCGCTGGAGATCGGGACGCGCACCCGAGTGCAGGAGCAGGTCCTCAACAACGAGCTCGACCTGGCGGTGGTGGGCCCGGCGCTCAAGGATCCGGACCTCGCCATCCTTCCTTTTCTCAGCGATGAGCTCGTCGTTGTGGCGCCGGCCGGTCACAAGCTCGCCGGAAGTCGCGGACTTGCGCTCAAAGACCTAGAAGACCAGCCGTTTGTGATGCGCGAGCCTGCATCCGGCAGCCGCTGGTCGCTCGAAAAAGTTGCGCGCAAGGCCGGCGCGAAGCTCACCGTCGCGATGGAGCTCGGCTCCAACGGTGCGATCAAGCACGCGGTGGAATCGGGCCTCGGTCTCGCCGTGCTCTCGCGCTACGCGTGCGCGCTCGAGCTCTCGAGCGGGCGGCTCGTCGAGCTCGACGTGCGCGGATTTCCGATCCGTCGGGACTGGCACATCGTTCACCTGCGGCGGCGCCGGCTTCCGGCGTCGGTGCTGGCTTTCATCGAGTTCTTGAAGGACACGACCTGGCTCTCACGCAACGGCGCGCCAGGTCGTCTGAGACCACCGACCGATTGATCGGCCGTTTGAAGCGCGCGGCCGCCGACGTGCTGTCGCGGCCGGCGCTCTACTGGGCGATCGCGGCCGCCTTCTGGCTTCGTGTCGCCGTGCTTACCGTGCTGACGCCGCGACGCCCCGACACGGAGGGCATGTGGGAGGGGGCTCATGCCTACCTGACCGAGCCATCGCACATGTACGACGCAGCGGCGGATTACCTGAGCCGATTGCACATCATCGCCCCGCCGGGCGGGCTGGATGCGTTCGTCAGCCCACCGCCCCTGGCGCTTCTGGCGATCCCGGTCGCGCTGCTGCCCAAGAACGTCGGCGTGCAGGTCTGGACCGGCATCGATGCGGCCGGGCTGCTGGTCGGGCTGGCGCTCCTGTACCGGGTCGTGGCCACCCGCCACCGGCTCGCGCGGCCGGCTTTCTGGTTGGCGGCCGCTTACTTTCCGCCCCTGTTCGCCGACGTCAGCGCCGGGCAGCGAGGCGGGGTCCTGCTGCTGGGTGCGATGGCCTCGATCTGGCTCGAGGCGGCGCGGCCGGCGCTGGCCGGCGCCGCCGCCGGGCTCGTCGCAGCTCTGAAGTACTACCCGGCCGCGATGGCCATCGGTCCTCGACCCGAACACCGAATTCGATATGGCGTCGCGCTGGCGATCGTGCTGGTGGTGGTCACCGCCGTCAGCTTCGTGCCCCTCGGCCTTGGAGGAACCACCTTCTACTTCCAGCACGTTCTGCTGCCGTCGCTCGCTTCACACAACCCTGACTGCGCCTATGACTCGGTGCGCACTCTGTTCATGCGCACCATCGGTGGAGAGGAGTACGCGCAGCCTTCCGGCTCTGGTTACGTGCTGGTCACCTCGCCGCTGCACCTGCCGGCGGTAGCCCTTGCGCTCTCCTATCTAAGCGCGCTCGCGTTTGCCGCCGGCGCCGCGTGGGGCGCCTGGCGCAGCGGATGGAATCCCGCATACGGCATGTCGCTCGGGTTTGCACTCGGCGCGCTCATACCCAATGAGGTTTGGCCGTACCAGTGGCTTCCACTTCTCCCGCTGATCCTCCTGATAGTGGTCCGCGGCATCGAGCGGCGCAAGGTCGCAGTGCTCGTTCTGCTTGGCGTCTTGCTGCTCGCCTTCTTCCGGCAGCCATGCGAGCTGGTCTTTCCCAACCTCTGGACGGTCGCCGCGATCGGCATTTTCGTGGTTGGCGTGTGGCAGAATCCGCTTTTCCGATCGGGCTTGGTATTGGAGGATGGGGATGGCGCTCAACGCTGAAGTCAGCTTCACCTGGGTCGGGCATGGGACCTGGAAGGTCCGCAGCGCGAAGGGCAAAGACGTCTACATCGACCCGTGGGTCATGAACAATCCTGTGGCGCCCGACGCGCTGAAAAAGGTGGAGAACTGCGATCTCATGCTGATCACGCACGGCCACTTCGATCACGTCTACGACGCGCTCGAGATCGCGAGGGCGACCAAGCCCAAGATCGTGACCAACTTCGAGATCAGCGCGTGGCTTGGGTCAAATGGGATCCCGGCGGACTCCATCATCGGAGCGAACCAGGGCGGGACCGTCGATGTCGACGGCATCAAAGTGACCCTCGTTCATGCCGAACACAGCTGCGGCATCACGGTTGGAAGCCAGATCGTCTATGGCGGCGACGCCTGCGGCCTGGTGATCGAGTTCGAGAACGGTTTCACCATCTACTTCGCGGGTGATACCGATGTGTTTGGTGACATGGCCCTGATCGCCGAGCTCAGCGAGTTCGACGTTGCCTTCCTTCCGATCGGCGGCTTTTACACCATGGGCCCCGACAGGGCGGCCAAAGCTGTCTCGCTCCTCGGGGTGAAGACCGTCGTGCCGATGCACTTCGGCACCTTTCCATCGCTCGTCGGCCGGCCGAAAGCACTCCAGGATCTCGTGGGGCCCGGTGTCAAGGTGCTCGACATCAAACCCGGAGACACTGTCTGAGCGTTAAGCACCCGGCATGAGGGACATCATCGGGGCGCCCGCCTCCTGGCTGGCGCGCGCCATCCGCACCAAGAAGGTGTCCTCACTGGAGGTGGTGCGCGCGCACCTGGAGCACATCCACACCGTGAATCCGCGCCTGAACGCGGTGGTGTTTGCCACCGCCGAGAGCGCGCTGAAGCAGGCCCGCGCGGCGGACCGGAAAAACACTCGGAAGAACGTCCCGGGACCCCTGCACGGTGTCCCGTTCACAGCCAAGGACATCTTCGACACTGCGGGCCTTCCAACCACTGCCGGGTTGCGAATGCTGCGGAGCAACATTCCCGACCGTGATGCCACGGTGATCGCGCGCATGCGGGAGGCCGGCGCGATCCTCATCGGCAAGACGAACTGCCCGCCCGGCGGAACTGGCGGAGACAGCTGGAACCCCCTTCACGGCGGGACCCGGAATCCATACGACATCGCCCGCTCGCCCGGGGCGAGCAGCAGCGGAGAGGCCGCGATCATCGCCGCCGGCGGCTCGCCGCTCGGGATCGGCAGCGACTCGGGAGGCAGCATCCGCATGCCCGCCCACTACTGCGGCATTGCCGCCCTCAAGCCCACGACCGGCCTGGTTCCAGGCACGGGCGCCTACGGGCTCGTCGGCGGGCTCACCGATGCCCGCAGCCAGGTCGGGCCCATGGCCCGCTTCGTGGCCGACCTTGTCCTCGTCCTGCCTCTCTTGGTGGGCCCGGACGGGATTGATTCAGGCGTGGTGCCGGTGCCGCTGTCGAAGCGAACGCCCAAGCTCAAGGACCTCAAGGTGGCGTGGTACGCCGACGACGGAATGGCCAAGCCGACCCATGCGATAGCGGCAGTCGTCCGGTCAGCTGTTCACGCCCTCG
>DATHDR010000393.1:0-4877 GCA_035318965.1 Verrucomicrobiia bacterium
CTTTTGGAAACAGAGCTCTCCGTCGCCCGTCGCAGGCGAGATCGCGATCGTGGGCCATGGTGGTTCGCTGGCTGCGTTGCGGGCGCTTATCTCGCACGAGTCGTTTGCCACTGCGATGGCGTCGCGTCTCGATCTCGGCGCGATGATCGGGCTCGACGCTTAGCAGGCGCAGGCCTTTGGCCACGAAAGCTTGCGGCGTCAGGAAATTGGTTCGGCCTTGACGCTCAGATATCCGGGCTGCCTGAGGATGGGCATCGCGAAGCTGAACCGGTCGGGTTGGAGGGCAAGCTCGACGTCGGTTGGAGGGAAGCCTGGCCAGCCGCCATTCATCACTCGTGCATATCGCTCGCTCCTTCGTAGCGGCTGCAGCAATCGATCGAGGTCAGGCTTTTCGCCACGAGCAATCGCCTCCATGTAGCGCGCGCACGCGTGGTCCTCTGGATAGTCCGCAGAGGCGATCAGGGTCAGCACGTCCGGGTCTCTTAACAGGCAGGCTTGAACTGTCGCGCGAGCCACGACCAGACTGGCCGCGAAGATGTCGATTCCTTCTCGGACCGCCGCGGCGACGGGGGTTCCTGCCGTCGAACGCTGGACGAGAATCCTGCCGGTCAGCTCGGCGGCAACGATCTGTGTCGGCGAGTTGCTGATGTCGATACCCGGCACGGGGAGCGCATTCTCCTCAGCGCACAGCAGAGCGCCGGGAATGGCCGCGGCGAGGGCGCGAGCCTCATCCGTGGTAGTGACCAGCCGGCACTCTCGCGCGCCTCCGGCCAGGGCATAGGCGCTGACGGTGAACGAGCGGAGGACGTCGATGACGACCGCGAGGCCGCGCGCCTGGCGGGCGCTCTCGATGCCCACCGCGTGGACCACTTTCACAGAGAGATCGTGACGCATGATTGGCGGGTGCCAGCGCCGGGCGGGGCTCAGCGTCGTCCTTTTGGCTTTGAGCAGATCGCCGACTGCGGGTCGATGCGCGTCGTGGGCCTGAGGCTGGAGCCTGGCCAGACGGTACCCGAGCATCGGAACGCAATTCCGGTCGCGCTCATCGTCACCGAAGGGCGCCTGCATTTCGACGATGGGACGAAATCAGGGGAGGTCGGTGCCGGCGAGATGCTGCTGATCAATCCCGGCGAGCGGCACACCTATCACGCAGACGTCACCACCTCCGCTTACCTGGTGTTCGCGGGACTCCCGGGGGTGCGCAGCCGGACCTGGAGCTTGCGCCGCAAGACCTAAGGCGGCGCGTTCCAGCGAGTGATCAGCCGGTGGCCGTCGTCGCGCAGCACCCCGAGCGTCGCGACGTCGAGCATCAGGCCCGAGGCGACTGTCAGGTCGGCGCGGATCCAGGCTGCGGCGATGGCACGGAGGATGTGGCCGTGCGCGAAGGCGAGCACCCTGCCTCCTGGCTTGCTGGCGAAGACGATGAACTGCTGGGCGCGCGAGTAAATCTGCGTCGGAGTCTCCCCACCCGGAGACCCGTCCCAGTAGACCTCCCAGCTGGGGTTGAACTCGTGGATCTCCCTGGAGGTCAAGCCTTCGTATTCGCCGTAGTCGACCTCTCTCAAAAGGTCGGTGATCTGCGGGTTTGGAAACCCCGCGAGCTCGGCCGTCCGCCTGGCTCGCTTCATCGGACTCGAGTAGACGGCTTCGAAATGGAGCGATTCCAGCCGCGGGCGCAAAGCGGCCGCCTTTTCTTCGCCGTCTGGTGTAAGCGGGAGGTCGGTGCTGCCGGTGTGGCGGCCGTTTGCGCTCCACTCGGTCTCGCCGTGGCGAGCGAGGTAGAGCTCGATTGCGCTCAGGCCGGCTTTCCCATCATCTCGGGACGGCCCGAGCGCAGCGACCGGCTCGCGCTCTCGATCACGGCTCCGGCTCGGACCCGCTGGCCGGGGCGGACGCAGACAAGGCCGACGGCGGCCTGGCCGCCCGACTGCTTCAGCGCCTCGTTGACCGCTGACAGAACGCGGTTGGCGGCATGGGCCGTCCCGGCCACGTCGGTGTCGGGAAGGATCGCCAGCAGCTGCGGAGGCGTGCGGCCGATGACACCGGGTGTGTCCACGTCGCGCACGGTGCCGGCGAGGGCGGCAGCCATTATCTTCAGCGCCTCGTCGGGCGAGCCGCTGCCGTTAGCCTCGATCAGCAAGACGCCGAGGTTGCGCTGGTAGCGGTGTGCACGCGCGAGCTCGTCCTCGAGCACCGGACGGACGAAGCGATCGTTGAACAGGCCGGTGGTGCGATCGACGATGTGAAGCGGCTCCGCCTGCGGGTCGTCGGTCTTGACGCCGCACGAAGGACAGAACACCGCGCCATGGGGCAAGGGCGATCCGCAAGCCTGGCAGGTCTGCCCCTCCGGCCGGCGGCGCAAGAAGTCGCCAATCGGCATTCGGTAAAGCCTATCAGTCAAGTGGTTTGACCCCCTGTGAGCGCCGCCTGGGACGCGTCGAGTAGGCAGGTTTTCTTAACAGGCAGGGTTGCCTCCACGTCGAACCCGCAATACGTTTGGCGCAGGCGTGCCGGTTGGGGGAGGGACCGGAAAAGGAGGGAGGGCCCGCCAGAGGTATGCGAGTTTCGGTCAGCCCACTGCGGCGGCGGCTGTGGTCAGCCAGCTCTCCGCCCAATCCGAGACTGCGGCCAGCACAGGCTCGAGAGCTCGACCGCGCGACGTCAGTCGATAGCTCACGCGCACCGGCGGACCTGGATCGACAAGCCGCTCGACGATGCCTTCGGTCTCCAGCTCGCGCAACCGCTCGGTCAGAACGCGGTCACTGATGCCGGGTATGCCTGCGAGCAATTGGTTGAACCGAGCGGGGGCCGGAAGCAGCGCCTTGACCACCGCCCCGGTCCAGCGCTTGCCAATCAGCTCTATCGCGCGCTGAAAGGACGCGCTGTAGTCAAGGCCCCCTCCGACCATGGGGAGTGATTCTATGCGCTATCGGAGGTCTCCGAAAGCAAGGGTCGGTGTTTTCCACAAGAAATTTTTCGCGCGCCAATTTTTCGCTCTGCGATAGTGGTCCCCAGTGGACGCAGCCGGCAGAGTAATCGTCGTCACCGGAGGAGCCAAAGGGATCGGCCAGGCCCTCGCGAGAGGCTTCGCGGGCGCCGGAGCCGAGGCCGTGATCGTCGCGGACGTCGATGTCGATGGGGCTTCAGCCACAGCCCTTGAGGTCGGAGGCACGGCAGTCCGGTGCGACGTGTCACGTGAGTCCGATGTGAAAGAGCTGATCGACCAGGTGGAAGCCCAGCACGGCCGGATCGACATCTTCTGCTCGAACGCCGGGATTGCAGTCGGCGGCGGGTCTGAGGCGCCAAACGATCAGTGGCAGCGCATCTGGGACGTCAACGTGATGAGTCACGTCTTCGTCGCGCGCCATGCATTGCCCGGAATGCTCAGCCGAAACGAGGGCTATCTTCTCGGCACAGTCTCGGCCGCCGGTCTGCTCAACCACGTTTTCGCCGCACCCTATGGCGTGACCAAGGCAGCCGCCCTGTCCTTGTTCGAATGGTTGTCGATCGCGCATGGCGAGCAGGGCATCCGGGTCTCGTGCCTCTGCCCACAGGGCGTGAAGACGGACATGCTGGCCGCCGAGCGGAGGCTGGGTCTCGAGTTTCTCACCGACAACGCCCTCGAGCCTCAAGCCGTAGCCGAAGCCGTCCTGAAGGGAGTCCGCGACGAGAAGTTCCTGATTCTTCCCCACCCTGAGGTGGCCGACTACTTCCGGCGCAAGGCGGACGACTATGACCGCTGGCTGAAAGGCATGCGAAGGCTCCGGGCCAAGATTCTCTCCGCGTCTCGCTGAGTGCGCTGGCTGTCGCTGACCGCCGGCATCGCATTCGTAGCTCTGGCGTTCGCCGCCGCGACACGGGTCGCGGACACGCGCGGCGGCCTCATCGCGGAGGTGGTGACGCTTTTTTCCGGCCTGGCCGGCGTAAGCCTGGTCCTCTATGGCCTGTTCGGTGGCATCCGACCGGCGTCAAGGCCAGGCGTTCCTCCGATGTCCCCGCGTCCCGCCCGGCCGCCATCCACTCGCGACCTGGCGATCGGAGCGGGTGGCCTCGGCCTGGCCGCCGTATTGCTCGGCGGGCTCTTCATCTCGGCCGGCTGGCAGTGGGCCGCGCTGGGCTTTGTGATTCTCCTGCCGATGATCGCCGGCAGCGCTTTTCTCTGCGGCCGCTTCCTGCTGGCGCGCTAGCGAGTCAGGGCGAGTATCTCTCCCACGAGGTACAGCGATCCGCAGACAAGCACATTGCCATCCGGCCCGGCGAGGTCGCGAGCGCGCTCCAGAGCCGCGGGTGCGTGAACCACGGCGAGGCTGTCCGCGCCGTACGTCTTGACCAGCAACTCAGCCGCGATGGCGTGGCCGGCGGCGCTCGCAGGCTCGGTGAACACGACGGCGTCTGGCTTCAGAGTTCGGAGCGCCGCAAGAAGCTGAACCGGATCGCGCTCGCTGAGCATGGCGAAGACCGCAACGAGCCGTTCGTGGTCGATCAACCGGCGAAGGGTTGCGCCGGCCTTGGTCATCGCGGCGGGGTTGTGGCCGCCGTCGAGGATCACCCGCGGCTTATGCGCGATCACCTGGAGACGTCCTGGCCATCGTGTCGACTCGATGCCTTTGCGGACCTCATCGTCCGTGACCTCGTCCAACAAATGGGCGACGGCGACCGCGACGGCGGCGTTGGCGGGTTGGTAGTCACCGACGAGAGGCAGCGTGAGCTCGGTGTGCTCAAATTCCGGACCCTTCACGCTCACGATGTGGCCGTCCCATCCACGCGACCTCGACTCCACGCGAATGTCACGTCCCAAGACCCATACCTGAGCAGCCGCCGCGCGCGCGCGCTCCTCGACGATCGCGAGCGCCACGCCTTCGCATCCGGTCGCGACC